>NZ_DATCTU010000032.1 GCF_036567765.1 Pseudobacteroides sp. | reverse complement strand
TCCGCTTAATATAACTTTATGTGTTCCTCTCGCACTAAAGTTATATCTATAGTCTGAATAACTGTATGATCTCTGTATAAAATCTCCCTTTACTTCCATGATACCTGCTGTTAAGTTTTCAGTATGGTTATTATATGAATATGTACTAAATGTTCCTCCGACCTTCACATAGTCATACACATTTGTCATATTTAAAACTGCCCAAACATAACCTCCGTTGTTTTCAATCCTGTAGTCCTTATCAATTGTAAGCAGGCCTCCATTAACATTCACCGTACCGCCTGTCTGTATGAGGGAGCCGTTTACAGTCAGTTTGTAGCCGTTTAGGTCTATGGTCCCACCTGACAAATAGATGGTTCCGTAAGTTTTATCTTCACTTAATGTCAGGTTAGAGCTAATATTTATTGCACTTGTTACTTTATACGGTTCACTAATTAATGAGAAGTTTCCTGAATAGTCATAGGCCTTAACCGTATACTCATAAACAGTATTTGGTACCAATCCTGCATCGGTAAAGCTTGATGTTTTTGGACTTCCGACTTTTATTCCGTTTCTGTATATTTCATAACCGGTTACTTCAACATTATCTTTAGATGGAGTCCATGTAAGGTTTATAGATGTGCTATTTACAGAGGAAGCAGTCAAGCCTTCAGGTACCGAAGGTGATTCACTATCCACTTTGGTAGCTGCTGACTTCTGGCTGCTGGAAAGTGATTTGTTACCTGCCGCATCAAAGGCCTTAATTGTATATGTGTATGTAGTTCCCGGCTTTAATCCTGTATCTGTATAATCGGCAGATTCTGTTTCGATTATTTTTGTTCCATCCCTGTAAACCTCATAACCTTTTACGTCAATATTATCTGTTGACTTGGACCAGCTTAACCTGGCACTGGTAAGTGTAACTGTATCAACTGTAAGATCCTGGGGCTGTGTTGGAGCAATATTGTCAAAATAAACTGATTCACTTACAGATGAATAGTTGCCTTTTGCGTCAAAAGCCTTAATATAATATGTGTATAATCCGGAAGCACTCTTTGCATCAGTATAATCTGCTTTTATACTTGTGCCTACCTTCTTATCATCACAAAACACTTCATAACCTTTGACCTCAACATTGTCGGTAGATGGGTCCCAGGCAAGCGTCACTGTATTTTCGGTCCTGGACTTGATCTTTAGGTTTTGAGGTACTGATGGAGGCTCGTTATCATCTTTTGTGACAGCTGCAATTTCTGCACTGTATCCTGATTTGTTACCCTCAGCATCATATGCCAGTATCCTATACTTGTAATTGGTACTAGGCTGAAGTTTTGAGTCTGTGTATTTGGGCAGTTCACTACTTCCAACCTTTATATCATCCCGGTAAATCTCATATCCTCTAACCCTTGCATTATCACTTGAAGGTTCCCAAACAAGTGCAACTGTTGTAACTGTTGTTGACTCTGCTCCAAGTTTTTCCGGAATAGTGGGCGACTCAGTATCTTTTATCAATTCAGTCAGGGTTTTCCACACCTGTGTAGAATTAAAAACATATCCTGAGTCAAAGTATTTTGACAAAATCAATTGATTGAATTTTGAATTTCCGGGATTTTCGAAGCTTATATTCTGAACTCCGCTTCCGCTCAGAATGGTTTTATGGGTTCCTGATGCAACAAAATTATTTGAATAATTTGTATTTCTCTGTGTGAAGTCTCCCTTTATTTCGAGGGTTCCCGCTGTAAAATACCCTATGTCATTGTTTGAGCTGTAGGTGGCAAAGTTTCCTCCAACCTTTACATAATCCGATTCATTGTTCATCTTAAGTACTGCCCAGCAGTTGTAGTTTCCGTTCTGGAGTTTATAGTCCCCTGCTACATCAAGGCTTCCACCGTTAATTAACATAGTTCCGCCTGTTTGCAGCACACTGCCTGCTACCTCAAGCTTTCCTCCATGTATATCAACTGTACCGGTTTGTAATGTCAGATCTCCTTTTATTCCAACTGTCTTACCTGCCAAATCAATTGATGAGTTTGAAAGAAAAACCCCTGAATTGACGGCCATATTCTTATCCACTACTACTGTGGTATTAACAAGGCTTATGGGTGCTCCCTCAGCCTTATAGAGTCCCTTCAACTTTCTTGCTGCAACCACAGTAGAAAACACTATTTCGGAAGCTGTTTCCATGTCCAACTCATTAAACGTTGAATTCCCAGGGTTTTCAAAGCTTATTTTCTGAGCTCCGCTTCCACTAAAGATTGTTTTATGAGTTCCTGATGCAACAAAATTGTTTGAATAGTTTGTATTTTTCTGTGTGAAGTCACCCTTTATTTCGAGGGTTCCTGCTGTAAAATATCCTGAATCGTTATATGAGCTGTAGGTTGTAAAGCTCCCTCCAACCTTTACGTAGTCCGCTTCATTGTTCATTTTAAGTACTGCCCAGCAGTTGTAGTTCCCATTTTGCAATTTATAGTCCCCTGCTACATCAAGGCTTCCCCCATTTATATTAATGGTTCCGCCTGTTTGCAGCACACTGCCTGCTACCTCAAGCTTTCCTCCATGTATATCAACTGAACCGGTTTGCAATGTCAGATCTCCCTTTATGGACACTATCTTTCCTGCTATATCAATTGAGGAGTTTGAAAGAAGAACCCCTGAATTGACGGCTATGTCCTTGTCCACTGCTATTATGGTATTAATAAGGCTAATAGGTGCTCCCTCAGCCTTATGGAGTCCCTTCAACTTTCTTGCTGCAACCACAGAAGAAAACACTATTTTGGAAGCTGTTTCCATGTCCAACTCATTAAACGTTGAATTCCCAGGGTTTTCTAAACTTATTTTCTGAGCTCCGCTTCCACTAAAGATTGTTTTATGAGTTCCTGATGCAACAAAATTGTTTGAATAGTTTGTATTTTTCTGTGTGAAGTCACCCTTTATTTCGAGGGTTTCTGCTGTAAAATAACCTGAATCGTTATATGAGCTGTAAGTGGCAAAGCTCCCTCCAACCTTTACGTAGTCCGCTTCATTGTTCATTTTAAGTACTGCCCAGCAGTTGTAGTTTCCGTTCTGGAGTTTATAGTCCCCTGCTACATCAAGGCTTCCACCGTTAATTAACATAGTTCCGCCTGTCTGTGAAACATTACCGGATACAGTAGCCTTACGGCCTTTTAAATCCAAGGTCCCACCACTGATATTCAGGTTTCCGTTAATATCAAGCTTTCCTCCGCTAACATCAATAGTACCTCCATTTAACGCCAAATCTCCTTTTATGATAAGTGTAACTCCTCCAAAGTCAATTGAAGAGTTAGAAAGAATCAGTCCTGAATTAATGGTCATGTCCTTATCTACTTTGACTGTTGTATTTACAAGGCTAAATAACGGAGAGTATTCCGCCTTATGTAATCCATCCAGCCTTCTTGCCGCTACTGGAGTAACAAAGGATACTTTTGAAGCTGTATTCATGTCCAACACATTAAACGTTGAATTTCCAGGGTTTTCAAAACTTATTTTCTGAACTCCGCTTCCGCTAAGAATCGTTTTATGCGTCCCTGATGCGTTAAAATTACTTGAGTAGTTTGTATTTTTCTGTGTGAAGTCACCCTTTATTTCGAGGGTTCCCGCTGTAAAATAACCTGAATCGTTATATGAACTATAGGTGGCAAAACTCCCTTCAACCTTTACATAATCCGCCTCATTGTTCATTTTTAATACTGCCCAGCAGTTGTAGTTCCCATTTTGCAGTTTATAGTCCCCTGCTACATCTAGGCTTCCCCCGTTAATTAACATAGTTCCGCCTGTTTGTGCAATACTTCCTAATACAGTCAGCTTATGACCATTCAAATCCAAGGTTCCACCACTGATACTCAGGTTTCCGTATACCTTGTCCTCTTCTAATTTAATATCGGAGTTTATGTTCGTCTGAGGCAATGGTGTTGGTGTAACCGTTAAAGAATTTGTCGGACTAGAAGTTGATGTTTCTGTTGGCGTGGTTATGGATGTGATTTGAGGCGTATTTGTAGGTAAATTTGTTGGAACAATTGTTGGTATAGATGTTGGAGTATTTGCAGGTAAATTTGTTGGTGTATCTACTGGTGAATTTGTTGGCATGGATGTTGGCGTATTTGTGGGTACAATTGTCGGTATGGTTGTTAGTGTAGTGGAAGGTGCAGTTGTGGGCGTGTTGTTTGATATAGCTGTTGGTGTGTTATTAATATAGGTAGGCGTTACCGCAACAGAAGGGGTTACACTGTCATAAACCACTTCATTAACAGCTTCTTTGTCCGAATTAATACTCGAAGGTGAATCTGCCAAAACTCCTTTCTGATCATATGATACAACTAGCGGAGTTGAATATAAATCCGATATTTGTCCAAAAACAAGAATAATAGATAGAAAATAAGCCGTAAACCTTTTAATATTTTTTCTCATTTTATAAGCTCCCCCAATTTATTTTGTATATATAAAGCATTCTATAGAATGATAATAAAATAGATAAAATAATTAAATTTATATTTAAGGTATAAGAGAATTGTTTATCATTAGGCGTTGAAATGAAAACTGAATAGATAATTAGATTAATAACTCTTTAATATAAATACATAAGTAACAATTATACAGAAACTATAAAAAAATCGCTATTACGCTATTATTAATATATTCAATTCCCCTTTTCAAATCAAAATGTCATGCAATTCAAAGTAAATCAACCCAAGTCATATAAATAAGAGTATCTATTGTTTAGATATACCAATTCTATTATATTATTTATTAGATGCATTTTCAAACACTAACTTGTTTAGTTTTCCAGACTATTTTGTAACATTTTAATTTCAGCAACTTTTTTAAAAAATAGTATTGACAAATACATTTTGCACTTGTATAATGTTAAAGGTCGGCGAACGAAGTACATAATAATAAATGTGCGGGTGTAGTTCAATGGTAGAACCTCAGCCTTCCAAGCTGATTGCGTGGGTTCGATTCCCATCACCCGCTCCACAAATTTAATATGCGCCTGTAGCTCAGCGGATAGAGCAACCGCCTTCTAAGCGGTTGGCCGCACGTTCGAGTCGTGCCAGGCGCGCTAAAAGACTGGCTGACAGTCACAGAAGTAGAAAGAGAAGGATTTAAGCAGATTTTAAGATTATTATCTGATTAAGTCCTTCTCTTTTATATTCAATTTTAGGGGTTGACCCCCTGTTTGCTTTTTCTTCTTCATAATCCATCTCAAAAAGCAAATCTACATTTAAACAAGTTAATACACCACTGCTCCTCTATCTGGTATTCTGCCTTGTTCTTTAAACTCCTTAAAAATCTTATAAATGACCCTCATTGCAAAAAATCCCATTGTTTCTTCTCCGCTAATTACTCTGCTATGATGCCATTCATAAAAACATTCATTTAGAACTTTTATACCATTGCTGTTTACTGCATCTAAAAAATCCCTTTTTATTAAGGTTTCTTTTGATATTTCTATAACCCCATCATATTTCAATAATAAATCTTTATCATATTCTTTATTTACATCTACCCCCGAATATCCATACAATACACATAGGTCATCTTCTTTTATTAACTTATAATAGATACTTATCCCTCTACTCATACTGAAATCTCCTAAAACCAAGAATTTATTGTGTTACCATGCCAATCAACAAGAAGCACCTAAACTAATCATCCGAACTTCTCATGCAGACCTTGCATGCCTAATATATCATAATTCTTACAAACACAGCATAATTTGCTCTAATGATTGAAAGATAATAGGTTGCTGCATTTAGCTTGTACCATCAATTGGCTATTAACCTACTTATTGTATTACATGGATTTATAGATATCCAAATATCAAAACACTTGTGGAAAATTATGCAATTTATTCAACAAAATCTGTTTCTGCCTTTTATTGCAAAACAAAAATATTTGTATATGTTTTGTACGTTTATTGTATAAAACATGTATAAGATTAATAAAAAAGCACCTCTACAAAGAAGTGCTTTCTTATTAATCTTATACTATTGAATAATCATCTGGCTATCACATTTCACTAAAGCCTTTTAAAATTGATTTATACAGTGCCTCTGCTGTCTTCTGCTTGAAACTGTCACTTTGCAGCAGTGCAAAGTCATCCTTGTTTGTCATAAATGCTATCTCTGCAAGAGCTGCAGGCATTTTTGTGGCCTTTAACACTACCAAGTTTGGTCTTTCAACAATGCCCCTGTTTTTAGTATTCAAAGTATTTATAAGATTATCCTGTATTATCTGAGCAAACCTCTTGCTGGTAAAGCCTGCACTATTAGTGCGGTTCGGGAAGTACAAAGTCTCTGTTCCTCTTTCTTTGGAGTAATAGGCATTGTTATGTATGCTCAAAAACAAGGAGGCATTCAGATCATTTGCAATATATGCCCTCTCATAAAGACCTATATAAGCATCCTCTTCTCTTATTATGTAGGATTTTATTCCTGCTTGTTTTAAAAGCTTGTCCAGCCTCATTGAAATATCCAGATTGAATGTCTTTTCTACTGTTCCAAAGCTTTCTGCTCCCGGCTCACTCCCACCATGCCCCGGGTCAATTACTACAAGCTTCTCACCTGGCAGTGCTGGCTTTAAAATAGTTATGGCCGTGTCATTTAAATTTGATCTTGAAAATATGTTGTAAACAAACTTTTCAGTTGCGTTGAAAGTTATGCTCGTAGTTTTCTTAGCACTATCCTTTTTTATCTCAATGCTTTTTAAGTACTTGTCATCTATGTACATTGTGCCTTCATCAAGGTCAGCCTGACTGCTTGGGAAAGTGATTGTATATACTGTATTGTTTTCACTGTAGTGGCCTGTATAATGCTTTTTCAAGCTTTCGCCGCCCTCTGTAAGGGTTGCCCCTTTCAGTGTAAAACCTACTCTATCTCCCATATTGCTGTATTTTATATTTCTAAAAAGAGGTGCATCTACACTTACAACCAGCTTACCGTCCTCAATATCAGACTTGAACTGTACCTGGCCCGAAACGTCTAAAACAACTCTGGCCGTTTTTTCGTCAAACATCGCATAACGAATCTTTTTTATGTACTTGCCGTTTACGTTTATTGTTTGCTGGTCCTTGGAGGTCTTAGCATTGGGAATATCAATCGCAATCCTGTCCGGCTCTGTATATCTGGTAATATGATAACCACTGTAGCTCTCTGCATTTATTAATACCTTTTCCCTGCTATTTTCATTGGAATATTTAACTTCCAAATTTTCATCCTGGCCGTTTACTGGGTCTGGAGTCGAAGTTGCCTCCGGACTGTTATCCGAAGATGCCGGTGTGGGAGTAGGAACAATTGTTGGAGTAGGTAGTTCAGAAGGTGTGGGTGTAGACGTTATTGTAGGCGTCATTGTCGGTGTCGGAGTAGGTGTAACACTACTTGTTGGTGTCTCACCTCTGTCTTCATCACCTCTGCTGGAAGTACTTGTTCCTGCAATACTCAAAACCAACTTGTCAGGCAGCTTCTCAACTTTATATTGGGCTTTATCATTTACGTCCAAAACAACCCTGGCAACCTTTTCCTCAAATTGGGAATACCGGACAGCCTTAATCTGAGCTGACTTTATGTTGATCTTGTTTTTTATAGTCATGCTGGTATTGGGTAAGTCAACCACTATTCTGTTTTTATCGGGATCATCTATCTTAAATATGTTGTAATCGGAATAATTTGTTATATGTAAGGTTACCTTGTCATTTTTTCCATCCGGAGTGTATACTATGTTATCAAGTTTTGCCATTACATTTCCACTTTTCTTGCTATTAACGGTAACAAGCTTTTCATCGGCATTCCATCCCACTTCCATGTTTAGCTGTTCACCGACAAACCTTAAAGGTATCATCGTCCTGCTGTTTATAATTTTGGCCGGCACGTCCATTTCAACGCTTTTATTATTTACCGACGCCTTATTGTTATTAATGGTAAGTAGTATTTTATAGTCACCTAGTTCCACACCTACCTGTCCCGTTTTTTCATCCCAGGTTATACGTGCACCTAGCTGCTCAAAAATAGCCCTGGCCGGAACAAGTGTCCGATTGTCTACAATGATGGGTGCTGTATCCGACTTGACAGCTGCTCCGTTTACCTTAATGCTTATAGTTCCTTGGTTTTTATGTATAGTATTATTATTCGTCACGCTAGAATTGGCAGCAAAGGAAGTCGATACCATTGCAAAGGAAATCGCAGAGGTCAGCAGAACTTCTCCAATTTTTTTCATTATTAACACCTCTTCATTTGTATATTATTATATTTATCGGTATGCAATAGATAATAAACAACCGTTAATAGGTAAGTACATTGCAATAAACATATTTCAAAATAAAATATTAAGCCCCATAGTTCATACTGATGGGGTTTTATTTACGTATATATAATATTATATTACAATGCCATCGACATTTTAAGTCCTTTTGTCCTATTGAAATAAAATTGTAATACAAATGTAATACAAGACAACTTAAGGCCTTTTAATCCTGCTTTGGGCTTCCTCATAGGAAATTATGCAACCGCAGAATTTCTGTCTGTATAGTCCCATTTCCTTTGCCTGCTGCTGGCCTTGCCTGAAGCCGGGTCTAAAGTCCCTGTAATAAAAATCGATGCCATATTTTTGTGCAGCCTTTTCGCCCAATTCCTTAATAAGCTCATGTTTTTGATAGGGGCTTACCAAAAGAGAAGTTGTAAAACTGTCAAACCCCTTATCCGCCGCATACTCAGCAACCTTATGGAGCCTCATACTGTAACAGAAAAAACAACGTTCTTCGCCGTCTCCCTTATACGAAGCCCAATCCTGCTGCATAAATTCATCAAAATATGCCACAGGAAAGTCTATGACTTTTGAAAGAATGCCAACATTTTCTTTTCTCAGGTTAAATTCTTCTATAGGGTGTATGTTGGGATTATAAAATATTCCTTCAAAACCTATGTTTTCATCTTTAATGACGCTTATGGGATACACCGAACAGGGTGCACAACACATGTGAAGCAACAACTTCATATAGATCTCCTCATTCCTATTCCTTTATTCCAAAGTGTTCATATGCAAGCCTTGTCGCCATTCTTCCTCTTGGAGTCTTGTTTATAAAACCCAGCTGTAGTAGATAAGGTTCGTAAACATCCTCTATAGTTTCAGTTTCTTCCCCAATTGATGCAGCAAGGGTATCAAGCCCTACAGGTCCACCTCCGAACTTATTTATTATTGAGAGAATCATGTTCCGGTCGACTCCATCCAGCCCGATAGGATCAATTTCCAATGCATTAAGTCCCATATTGGCAACCTCCCTGCTAATATAACCATCGGCTTTCACCTGGGCAAAATCCCTGACCCTTTTTAGAAGCCGGTTGGCTATTCTGGGTGTACCCCTTGATCTTGCAGCTATCTCCCTAGCTCCGTCCTCGTCAATCCCCATTCCAAAAATGCCTGCCGACCGCTTTACAATGAGCATCAGTTCATCCACAGTGTACATTTCCAGCCTGTTTATAACTCCAAACCTGTCCCTTAACGGAGATGTTAACAGCCCAGCCCTGGTGGTGGCACCGATTAGTGTAAACTTGGGCAGATCAAGCCTTATGGAGCGGGCACTTGGACCCTTTCCTATTATTATATCAAGTGCATAATCCTCCATTGCAGTATAAAGTATCTCTTCGACACTTCTATTTATTCTGTGTATCTCATCTATAAAAAGCACATCAAAATTTCCAAGGTTTGTAAGGATAGCCGCCAAATCACCCGGCTTTTCTATGGCAGGGCCTGATGTTATCCTTAAATTAACACCAAGCTCAGAGGCAATTATACCCGCAAGTGTTGTCTTTCCCAGGCCCGGGGGTCCATACAGCAATACATGATCCAATGCCTCATTCCTCTGCTTGGATGCCTCTATAAACACTTTGAGGTTTTCCTTAACCTTATTCTGCCCTATATACTCCTGGAACTTCCTTGGCCTTAAGCCTACTTCATCATAATCCTCATTACGAACCTCACAGCCAACCAATCTTTCCTCTTCCATTAAGATATCTCCTTAGCATACCAAATTCCTTTAGCCATTCACTACCTTATCTTACAAGGCTCTTCAATGCATTTTTAACTATTGACTCCAGATCCATATCCTCCGAATATACTGAATTAACAGCTTTGCTGGCTTCCAACGGTGTATAACCCAGAACCACAAGAGCACTTATTGCCTCATCTGCCCTTGAATTATCATTTCCGGTTTGTGCTGGCCAGCCAACCTGATCAGCTGTTTCTACAAGCTGCTCCTTCTTTATCTTGTCTTTAAGCTCCAGAATTATTCTCTGAGCCATCTTGTTGCCTATCCCGGGAGCCTTTGTAAGCGTCTTGACATCGTCTGTAATAATAGCAAGACCAAATTTTGTAACAGGCACCGAGGAAATAACAGCCAATGCAGCTTTAGGCCCTACCCCTGAAACTGATATCAGCATTTCAAACATATTGAGCTCTTCCCTGGTGATAAAACCGTAAAGGCTCATAATATCTTCTCTCACATAAAGATGCGTATATAACTTTACATCATCTCCCACAGCTCCTGCCTTTTCAATTGTGGTAAGGGATGTATTTACCCGGTATCCTATACCATTTACATCTATAACCATATAATCATTATGCTTAAGTTCCAAACTTCCCTTTATATATGCGATCATGTTTTTTTCCTTTCAGAAAATTTCTGCAATTTTGATCATCTCATTGAAATGACTATAGCCTGCTTAACATGTTGTAGGAGTGTCCATGGCAAATGGCAATGGCTAAAGCATCTGCCACATCATCAGGCTTTGGGACAGAGGGCAGATTTAGAATAATCTTAACCATCTGCTGTACCTGTGACTTCTCCGCACGTCCATACCCTGCCACAGCCTGTTTTACCTGAAGAGGCGTGTATTCAAAGACCTCTACACCAAGTCTGGCAGCCGATAAAAGTGCCGCTCCTCGTCCATGGCCTACTGTTAATGCGGTTTTAATATTCTTATTGAAAAACAATTCTTCTACTGCCACAAAATCAGGTTTGTTTTTTAAAATCAGTTCCTCCAGCATACTGTTTAATATAAGAAGCCTTTTAGGAAGCAGCTCTTTTGCTTCGGTTGTAACTGCACCATAATCTATAACCGAAAATTTGTTCCCCTCATATTTTACTATACCATATCCCGTTATTGCAACTCCAGGGTCAATCCCCATTATAATCAACTAAAAACAACTCCTTTGATAAATCCTATGTTTTATTGCATATTTATACAGTCTATTGTATAATATTAAACATTAAAATAATAAATACATTGTAACATATAAGAGGAGGATTTGGTATGAGCAAGAAGGAAAAGGTAATTCTCGCCTATTCCGGCGGATTAGATACATCAATAATAATACCATGGCTTAAAGAAAATTATGATTACGAAGTTATAGCTATGGCTGCCGATGTCGGTCAAGGAGAAGAGCTTGATCCCCTTAACGAAAAAGCTATAAAAACCGGTGCAAGTAAAATCTATATTGAAGATCTAAAGGAAGAATTCGTTACTGACTTTATATTCCCTACAATTAAGGCAAATGCGATATATGAAGGCAAATATCTTTTAGGTACATCTTTTGCAAGACCGATAATAGCTAAAAGAATGATTGATATAGCTTTAAAAGAAGGTGCAACAGCAATAGCACACGGTGCCACAGGTAAAGGTAATGACCAGGTAAGGTTTGAACTCACTGTAAAAGCACTTGCACCTCATCTTAGAATAATAGCACCATGGAGAATCTGGGATATAAGATCAAGGGAAGATGCTATTGACTATGCATTGGAAAGAAATATTCCAATTCCTGTTTCCAAAAAAGATAATTACAGCATGGACAGAAATTTGTGGCATTTAAGCCATGAAGGTCAGGATCTTGAAGATCCATG
This sequence comes from Pseudobacteroides sp., assembly GCF_036567765.1. Lineage (NCBI taxonomy): Bacteria > Bacillati > Bacillota > Clostridia > Eubacteriales > Oscillospiraceae > Pseudobacteroides > Pseudobacteroides sp. Next base: position 192,772 of record NZ_DATCTU010000032.1, on the reverse strand, counting down.
GAATGAGCCTCAATACGATAAAATACTAAAGCTTATGGTTCCACCGGAAAAGGCTCCCGATAAGCCTGCATATGTTGAGGTATACTTTGAAAAAGGTATCCCTGTAAAAGTAAATGGCGTAAAATACAAACCTGTCGAACTTATTGAAGTTCTCAACAAAATTGGCGGCGAAAACGGTATAGGCATAGTAGACATGGTTGAAAACCGTTTGGTGGGAATGAAATCAAGGGGTGTATATGAAACACCGGGTGGAACTATTCTCTATGCTGCACACAGAGAACTTGAACTTTTATGCCTTGACAGGGATACTCTCCATTACAAGGATTTGGTTTCTCAAAGATTTGCAGAGTTGGTTTACTTCGGTCAATGGTATACACCATTAAGGGAAGCTTTATCAGCCTTTGTAGACAAGACTCAGGAAAATGTTACAGGTACAGTAAGAATGAAGCTGTATAAAGGTAACTGTATGCCTGCAGGAGCTAAATCTCCATATTCACTTTACAGCGAAGAGCTTTCAACTTTCAGCAGAGATGAGGTTTACAACCAAAAAGATGCTGAAGGATTCATAAACCTCTTTGGTCTTCCTATGAAAGTTAGTGCTTTAATGAAACAGAACATATTAAGTAGTGAAGATAAAGGTAAAAAGAGCAAAGACTCAAAAGGTGCTTCAAAATCATCAGAGAAGAGCAAGGATAAATCAAAGAGTGCAAGCAAAGGTGCATCCAAGGAGTCTTCCAAAGCTTCCTCAAAAAGTACCGAAAAGAAAAAAAACAACTCAACTAAATCCAAGAAAAAGGGTTAATCATGATCAAATAATAAACATGGGAGTGAAGAACAAATGAAGCTTTGGGGCGGTAGATTCCAAAAAAATACTGACAAGATTGTTGATGACTTTCATTCTTCAATAAGATTTGACAGCAGGATGTATAAGCAGGATATTATCGGAAGCATTACCCATGCAAAAATGCTTGGTAATTGTGGTATTATACCACCTCAAGACTCTGAACTTATACAGAAAACTCTTTTTGAAATACTATCAGATATTGACAACGGTCAAGTTGAGTTTGAAACTGATGCTGAAGACATTCATATGAATGTAGAGAAAATACTGATTGAAAGAATTGGTGATATCGGTAAGAAGCTACATACAGGGAGAAGCAGAAATGACCAGGTCGCCCTTGATATAAGAATGTATTTAAAGAGTGAAATAGACGAGTTGGATAACCTTCTTATTTCTCTTTTAAATACCATAATAAAGCTTGCTGAACAAAATCTTGATACAATAATGCCTGGTTATACACATCTTCAGCGTGCACAACCCATAACCTTCGCACACCATCTCATGGCTTATTTCCAGATGTTTAGAAGGGATACCGAAAGACTTGGCGACTGCTACAAAAGAACCAACATAATGCCTCTTGGCTCAGGTGCCTTAGCAGGTACCACCTACCCCCTTGACAGGCATATGGTAGCCAAAGAATTAGGGTTTGACTCAATTACCGAAAACAGTCTTGATGCAGTTAGTGACAGGGATTTTGTAATTGAACTGGCATCATGCTTGTCTATTATTATGATGCACTTAAGCAGGTTTTCAGAAGAGCTTATTTTGTGGTCTTCCTATGAGTTTGGATTTATAGAAATGGATGATTCTTATAGTACCGGAAGCAGTATAATGCCCCAAAAGAAAAATCCTGATGTTGCGGAGTTGGTCAGAGGTAAGACAGGAAGGGTTTATGGAAGTCTCATGTCAATCCTTACTGTTATGAAATCCCTTCCCCTTGCGTATAACAAAGATATGCAGGAAGACAAGGAAGGAATATTTGACAGCGTAGATACTGTAAAGCTGTGCCTTAACGTATTTACCAATATGCTTGCAACAATCAAGGTTAAAGGCGATAATATGCTGAAAGCTGCTCAGGGAGGCTTTACCAACGCTACAGACATCGCAGATTATCTTGTCAAAAAGGGTATTCCTTTCAGAACAGCACATGAGATAATAGGTAAAATGGTGCTTTACTGTATAGGAAAGAATATCTCCATAGATGAGCTGTCAATGGATGAGCTTAAAGAGTTTTCAGATTCAATACAGGATGACATATACGAGGAAATCAGCCTTAAAAAGTGCGTTTCAGAAAGGAAACTTCCTGGAGGTCCGGCAAAAGAAAGCGTACAGCAATCTATTGATACCGGACGTGCATTTATTGAGTCAAAGGCTTAAAATTCGTGGTGTAGAATACCCCACAATTTCCTAGAGACATATAAAGCTGCTTGCAAACTGTTAATCATAGCAATTTGTAGCAGCTTTTTCAATGTCTAGGAAATTATTAGGGATGCACACCACAATTTCTCACGACAACGACCAAGGTTGACAAAATCATTTCATGGTTTTGTTCCTCTGTACAGCAATAGTTTTTAATATACCAATATGCTCTTCAAAATCTCATCTTCCCTGATAATTTGCTTTGCCTTCTGCCTGTACTCGTCCATATGAATATATGTATACCTGTTTGGCTTTATTGAAGGTGCCAAGTCAATAGCACTTTCCAAATCGCTGGCTTTTAAACCGTGGGTCTTGACATGCTCAAAAAAACCTGTTGAATTGAACACCTTTGTTACCCTCTCAAAGCGATGCTCCTGAACCTTAGCCATGAGGTAAGTAGCGACACCAACCTGAAGTCCATGTAGCTTAGGCACATCAAGTATCTTATCTAGTGCATGGGATATAAGGTGCTCGCTTCCGCTTGCCGGTGCAGATGTCTGTGCAATTTCTACAGCTATACCGCTCATAGTCAAAGAGTCAACTAATTCCTTTATGAAGAAATCTTCCCTAATGCTTTTAAATTCTGTTCTTACAAAGCTGTTGACCGATTTTTTTGCAATCATTACAGCAAAGTCATCCACTTTTCCCTTACCGTTCTTTTCTTCAAACTCCCAGTCATAGATAGCTGTAATCTTAGAAACCAGATCTCCGATTCCTGAAAATATATACTTTTCAGGTGCTTCCTTAATTACATCTATATCTACAACAATTCCATAGGGGATAACCGCATTTACCGAGGTACGTTTTCCCTCAATGATGAGCGAACAGCTTGAACTGGAGTAACCGTCATTTGATGCAGAAGTGGGGACGCTTATAAAAGGAAGCTTCTTTAAAAAGCAGCAGTACTTTGCAACATCCAAGGCCTTCCCCCCTCCTATACCAACAATAACATCCGCCTCTGCAGGTATTGTAAACGCTGTTTTTACAATGCTGTTTATATCAATATTATCGCTTTCTATTGTCTTCACAATCTTTGTGGACTGGAATTTAAATGACTGGCGTATTCTTTCACCAAACATATCGTTTATCCCTTGGCCCAAAAACATGACAATATTGGAGAACCCGGATTTTTCAATAAGTGCTCCAATGTATGACAGATTTCCCTTGCCTACCTCCAGAATTGCAGGTATGGATATTCTGTTATTTCCTGCTTTCATAGTTAATCACTCCCATTTGGTTCAAATAAGCTCCTATTTCATTGAAGTTATCGACAGCTACAAAATTATGACCGGAGTTTTGCAGCATTTTTTGCAGGTGTCCCCTTGCAAAAATAATATCCGCTATTTTAGATGCTTTAAAATCAGGCTCACTATCCCCTGCATAGTACAGCTTTGGATACATTTTCTTATAATGCTCTACAACCAGAGCCTTATCCACTCCATAGGTTTCGGAATAAAACGGGCTGCTTGTGTCAGCTGTCATAACTATCTTTCCGTCCTGATAAACGCCGTTATTTGATATTACTTTTACATCTTTAATTTCCAAATATTCGAGAAGTTTATCAATATAATAATTACAACCTGCACTAAGGATCATAAAATCACCGTTTGCTTCCCTAATGCTTTTTATGAATTCCTTTGCATATGTATCAAACTTTATATCCATTACTGCCTTTAAAATTTCCTCTTCACTTTCATTTGTAGACCCGAAAATGGCTTTCAGAAACTCAAGTACAGTCATTTTATCACTTGTCCAGTTTCTATAAATTTCCTTACCCTTATCTCCAAGAAATTTTTTCATGATAATAAAGTAGAAATCCTCATCCGTTAAAGTACCGTCAAAATCCGATATAAAAATAAAATCCTTCATAAACTAAGCTCCAATCCAATTAGAATCAACTACTGCAAATTACTGATTGTTTTAATCACATTCATATATTATAGTATGTTAACCACCTAGCTGATTATTAATTCAGTATTAAATGCAACAAATGCAAGAATATTGCCGTTTTTTAATATATAACTGCGATAGAATTTGGTTTCTATAGATTATACCATATATGTAAAACTCATTAAAAACATTTTTTGCCATACCACAACATTTGCTTTTTATATTGTATGTTTTTTTAACATGTGCTATAATTATCTAAATTGTCAAAAGCTTTGATAGAGTAAAGTAGACGGACATAGTCGATTTTAGAGAGGAGATATCGGCGGCTGAAAGTATCTCCATGAGACAAACCGTTGAAGTTCCCTCTGGAGCTGCATCTTTGAACTGAGGAATAGTTCAAATATTGATTATTCCCTATAGTAGGAGATGCCGGAGCAAACCCGTTAAAGTAATGAGTGTTTACCTTTTTATTTGGTGAAAACTTGGGTGGTACCACGGAGATTACCTTCGTCCCTTTTCGGGATGAGGGTTTTTTTAATGTGGTGAGTTATTTTTTAATCATGCCTTGTCATGATCAAAAAATAACATCCGCTATAAATTTCGCTTATGTGTTGACTTAACTCGTCAACACCCGCTCAAAAGCGGAAGTAGTTTTTTAATCATGCCTTAAATACTACAGATTAATCTTATAAAGGAGGAATATAAAAAATGAGAGAGCAGCTAATAAGTATTAAGGATCTGGCAGAGAAAGAACTTTCCAACGTTCAGTCTATTCAGGATCTCGAATCCCTTCGTGTTAAATATTTAGGAAAAAAAGGTGAGCTGACTGGTGTGTTAAGGGGTATGGGTGCCCTATCTGCTGAGGAACGCCCTGTTATAGGTCAGCTTGCAAATGAAGTTAGAGCTTTCATTGAAGGTAAAATCGAAGAAACAAACAATGAACTCATTAAAAAAGAGAGGTCGGAAAAGCTTCAAAAAGAAGTGATTGATGTAACAATACCAGGGAAACGTAAAAACCTTGGTAAAAAGCATCCTTTAAGCATCGTTACCGATGAAATCAAGGACATCTTTATTGGTATGGGATATGAAATTGCTGAAGGTCCTGAGGTGGAATTTGATTATTACTCTTTTGAAGCTCTGAATATCCCTAAGGGTCATCCTGCAAGGGATACACAGGATACCTTCTATATAAATGAGCAAATTGTTCTAAGGCCTCAAACCTCACCGGTACAAATAAGGGTAATGGAGAATAAGAAGCCTCCAATTAAGATATTGAGCCCCGGTAGAGTATACCGTTCAGATGCTGTTGACGCCACCCACTCCCCTATATTCCATCAGATAGAAGGCCTAGTAGTTGATAAAGGAGTTACCATGAGCGATTTGATCGGAACTCTTCAGGTTTTTGCAAAAAGCCTTTTCGGAGAACACACCAAAATACGGCTCAGGCCCCACCACTTCCCTTTTACTGAACCAAGTGCGGAAGTTGATGTTTCATGTTGGTCCTGCGGGGGTTCAGGTTGTAGAATGTGTAAAAATGAGGGGTGGATTGAAGTTTTGGGTGCTGGTATGGTACATCCTAAGGTTCTTGAGAGGTGTGGCATCGATCCCGATGTATACAGCGGTTTTGCCTTTGGTATAGGAGTTGAAAGAACTGCAATGGGCAGATTTAATATAGATGATTTAAGGTTATTTTATGAAAATGATATTAGATTTTTAAATCAGTTTTAAGAATTACTAATTTGACGGAAGAAGGGAGATATAAAAATGAAAGCACCGCTTAGTTGGTTAAAAGATTATGTTGATATAAATGTACCCCCCAAAGAGTACGCAAACGCACTGACCCTGTCAGGTTCAAAGGTTGAGGGCATAGATACCGCAGGTGAAGAAATCACCAAGGTTGTGGTTGGCAAGATAATATCTATAGAAAAGCACCCTGATGCAGATAAGCTCCAGGTTACCAAGGTTGATGTGGGTACCGAAGTTATCCAGGTTGTAACAGGTGCACAGAATATAAGCCTTGGAGACTTCATTCCTGTGGCTTTGGTTGGTGCTACCCTTCCTGGAGATAAAAAAATATCAAAGGGAAAGCTTCGAGGCATAGAGTCATGTGGTATGATGTGTTCCATAGCAGAACTGAATCTGACTAAGGAAGACTTCCCTGAAGCAGCAGAAAACGGAATTTTTATCCTTAATAAGGAACTCCCCTTAGGCAAGGATATTAAAGAAATATTAGGCCTTAATGAGATAACAGTGGAGTTTGAAATCACTTCAAACAGGCCTGACTGCTTCAGCATGGTGGGATTGGCAAGAGAATCAGCGGTAACCCTTGGAACCCAATTTAGAAAGCCGGAAATCACAGTTAAGGAAGAAGGAGACGATGCAGCTAAATACGCATCCGTTGAAATAAAAGATGCCGATCTATGTCCAAGGTATGCAGCAAGGGTTGTAAAGGACGTCAAGATAGGTCCATCCCCAAAATGGCTTAAAGACAGGCTTAAGACAGCAGGCGTAAGATCAATCAACAATATAGTTGATATCACAAACTATGTTATGTTGGAGCTTGGCCAGCCCATGCATGCATTCGACCTTGAGAAGTTGCAGGATAAAAAGATCATTGTAAGAAGAGCAGTTGACGGCGAAGTGATGCAAACATTGGATGAACAGGAAAGAAGCCTTGATTCCTCAATGCTTGTTATAGCTGACGGCGTAAAGCCTGTTGCAGTAGCAGGGGTAATGGGCGGAGCCAACTCAGAAGTAGATGATAATACAAAAACCATACTTTTTGAATCTGCCAATTTCCATGGAATATCCGTAAGACTTACCGGTAAAAAGTTGGGTCTTCGTACTGAAGCATCCTCCCGCTTTGAAAAGGGTCTTGATGTTGAAAACGTCATAACAGCCCTTGACAGAGCTGTACAACTAGTAGAAATGCTTGGTGCCGGAACTGTTTGCAAGGGCATTATAGACTGCTATGTTAAAAAGCCTGAAGTCAGAAAGCTGCCTCTTAACCCTGAAAAGATAAATAAATTTTTGGGAACATCCATCGAACCACAGTATATGATTAACCTTTTCAAAAACCTTGAGTTTGGCGTTGATGAAAGCTCAATGACTTTGACAGTTCCCAGCTTCCGCCCCGATGTTGAAAGGGAAGCTGATGTTTTTGAGGAAGTTGCAAGGTTCTATGACTACAACAACATAACCCCTACCCTGCTTTCCGGAAAAGAAGCTACCCAGGGCAAGAAGACCTTTAAGCAGAAGGTAGAGGATTCAATTAAAAACACCATGACAGGATGCGGGCTTTCAGAGATTTACACATACTCCTTCACAAGCCCTAAGGTTTGGGATAAAATAAATCTCCCATCGGACAGCAAGCTTAGGAAAGCTGTTGTAATTACAAATCCTTTAGGAGAGGATTATAGTGTAATGCGTACAACAACAATCCCTGAAATGCTTGATGTCATCAGCAGGAACCATAACAGGAGGATTGAAGAAGCAAGGCTTTTTGAGGTTTCAAGCGTATATCTCCCTCAAAGCATTCCCGTTACCGATCTTCCCGTTGAAAAGCCTGTACTTACAATAGGCATGTACGGAAATACAGACTTTTATGATCTAAAGGGTATTGTGGAAGAGCTTCTTTTCTCACTTAAGATTTCCAAGTATGAGTTTGCTCCACTTAAAGATTTTGCACCGCTGCATCCCGGAAGAACCGCACAGCTTCTTATAAACGGAAAAGCCGCAGGAATAATAGGAGAAATACACCCTGAAGTGGCAGACAACTTCGAAGCCCCTGAAAAATCTTATATTGGCATTATTGATGTAGAGCCCCTTGTGGAGAACGCCTCATTCAAGGCAAGCCATAAGTCTCTGCCCAAGTTTCCTGCCGTTACAAGGGATATAGCAATGCTTGTAAAAGATGAAATTCTTGTTAAGCAAATTGAAGATATAATCAAGCAAAGATCGGGTAAGATCCTCGAGAGAGTTAAATTATTCGATGTCTATAAGGGAAAACAGGTCCCTGAAGGAATGAAGAGTGTTGCATACTCTATTAATTTCAGAGCTGAGGATAGAACCCTCACAGACGAAGAAGTGGCTAAGACAATGGTTAAGATATTGGATGGCCTCAAGAATATTCTCGGAGCACAGCTTAGGGAATAATTAATATAAAATATACAAATAATCTATGAGTGCAAAACGAAATTATAAAGTGATTTTGTTCTGCACTCATTATTCAATATATATTGGACTTTGTTCAATGATTTTGTTATAATGCTATATAAATTGTGCCTGATATCAATAGGTAAAACACAATTATACATATTGAAAATCAATTTAAGATTAAATAAAATACACAGGAGGTTTAGAAATGCAAAAAATTCAATTCGATTATTCAAAAGCAATTGGCTTCATTAATGAAAGCGAAGTTACCAACCTTATCCCTTTTGTACAATCTGCACATGAAATGCTTCATAACAAAACAGGGGCTGGAAACGACTTTTTGGGATGGGTTGATCTTCCATTAAACTATGATAAGGAAGAATTCTCCAGAATAAAAGCTGCTGCAGAAAAAATTAAATCTGACTCCGACGCCCTTGTAGTTATCGGTATAGGCGGTTCATATCTTGGTGCAAAAGCTGCAATAGATGTTCTCTCCCACTCATTCTACAACAACTTGCCAAAGTCTATCAGAAAGACTCCTGAAATATATTTCGTAGGTAACAACATAAGCTCAACATACATATCCGACCTTCTTGAATTGTTGGACGGTAAGGAAATCTCTGTAAATGTAATATCCAAATCAGGTACAACCACAGAGCCTGCCTTGGCCTTCAGAATTTTCAAGGAATACATGGAGAAAAAGTATGGCAAAGATGGAGCAAGAAAAAGAATTTATGCTACTACAGACAAGTCTAAGGGAGCATTAAAGAAGCTTGCTACTGAAGAGCAATACGAAACATTTGTTGTTCCCGATGATGTAGGAGGAAGATTCTCTGTCCTCACGGCTGTTGGACTTCTGCCTATTGCCGCTGCGGGTATAAATATTGATGAAATTATGGCCGGTGCTGCTGCTGCATATGATTTGTATAAAAACACAAACGTTATGGAGAATGACTGCTATAAATATGCTGCTGTAAGAAATGCACTTTATAACAAGAACAAAACAATTGAAATATTAGTAAATTATGAACCATCACTCCACTTTATGACTGAATGGTGGAAACAGCTTTACGGAGAAAGCGAAGGTAAGGACCAGAAGGGTATCTTCCCTGCCGGGGTTGATTTCTCTACTGACCTCCATTCAATGGGTCAATATATACAGGATGGCTTGAGAAACATCTTTGAAACAGTTATAAACGTTGAAAAGCCTAAGAAAGGCCTTGTAGTTAAGGAAGATCCCCTTAACGTTGATGGACTTAATTTCCTTACAGGCAAGGATGTAGATTTCGTAAACAAAAAGGCAATGGAAGGAACACTTCTCGCACATACTGACGGCGGAGTTCCCAATCTCATTCTGACAGTGCCCGAACTCAATGCATATTGCTTCGGAAGCCTGGTTTATTTCTTTGAAAAAGCTTGTGGTATAAGCGGATATCTCCTGGGAGTAAACCCATTCAACCAGCCTGGAGTTGAAGAATATAAGAAGAATATGTTTGCACTTTTAGGCAAGCCTGGATACGAAGAAGAAAAGAAGAAGCTTGAAGCACGCCTCAAATAAGGGTAATCCATATTTAAATGCATAATAAAGCCAGTGTTTTGGGCAGTATCCAAAACACTGGCTTTCTGTTAATATATATACTAATTCTAAGTCATATGAAATACTGTTATCTCCGGTCTTGATAAAAACCTCAGCGGAAACAAAACATTTCCGATGCCGTTGCTTATGTAAAAATCCACACCATTTAACCTGTGAAGTCCCCTTTTAATACCCATTTTGCAGAGTTTTTCCTTCCTAAGCACTTTAAACTCCAGGTCAAAGGGCATCCATATCTGCCCTCCATGAAAATGGCCACAGAAAAGATAATCAATTTTACCTCTGGGCATGTCAAGCACCACGTCCGGGTTGTGGGATATTGCGATGTTTAGCTTCGCATCCCTAGCACAGTTTCTTAAAGCTTTGTCAATGTTGTGATCTCCCCTCCTATAGTCGGTAATGCCTATAATATTATACTTTACATCACCCTTGTAAAAAACTATAGAATCATCATGTAGAATGGTAACCCCCTGCATTTCTACTTCCTTTACAAATCTATCAAATCCGCCCTTTTTATCATGCAAGAAAGCCTCATAATCGTGGTTACCGAAGCATAAACATACTTTGTTATTCCCCTTTATCTCATTTAAAAAGCGTATAAATTTGGGAATATCCGATTGCCTTGTTATATAATCACCCGACATCAATATAAGATCAGGCGATTCCTTGTCAATTATTTTCTTTATCTTGACGGTTTTGACCCTCAGTAAATTTATATGAATATCCGTCAGGTGTACGATTTTAAGCCCTTTATTGCTTTTTGTAAATCTGATTCTTTTTAACTTCAAGCTTCCTGCTTCAAACCACATATATACCAATGATAAGATACCCAATAAAAAAACAGCCGCCAATATGTAATACATCGTTTTTCCCCCATTAAAAAAGTTATACCTTAATATTATATTTAATAGATGTCCTATATTCAATGACCTATATGATTTTACACCAACATCAAATTATGTTAATTAATCCCGCACTCTAAATAATTGAAGTTCATATATTAAATTATGTATTCTTGATCAATTATATAATATTGAGGTGAAAATAATGGATTTCAGCAATTCTGTAATTACTCAGCACAGCCTGAACCCAAATACTGCTCGCAACTTATCTCATTCTACAAAATCTATCCCCATGATGGAAGGAATAACCCCTCGCTGGCTTCTTAAATTCCTGCCCTGGGTTCCTGTTGAAGCAGGCGTTTACAAAGTTAACAAAGTTAAAAAACATGATATCTATCCCCAAATGATCAGCTTTGACAACAATGACCTTAGAGTAGGTCCTTCACAAATGGCACAGATACCATTTCTGCAAAACATGGATATGGATAAAATGGATGTACTATCCTCCCTGTTCCAGAAAAAACAGTTTGATGCAGGAAAACTGATTTGTGAGGGAACCCCTGAATCAAATGAATTTTTAATTGTTGCAAACGGAAAAATTGAAGTAACAACAAAAGGTATAAGCGGTGAAAAACTCAATATAGATATCCTGTCAGCCGGGGACTATACAAATGTAGATGCTTTTATAAACAATTCGAGCAGACCCATTTATATAAAGGCTTTGACCCCATGTACCCTGTTCTCTCTTGAAAAGGAAACCCTTGTAGGTCATATGGAAAACTATCCTCACTTAGCCGAATCAATAGACAACGCTATAACATATTGGCTGTCAAAAAAGAAATTAGTCAATGAAAATAGTGAAAAACTAATCAGTATAAAATCCGGGAGTATGGGTGAATGTGATCTTCCTCATACATATCCCGATTATGAAGAGAAACCAAAAGAGTATGTTTTGAGCCTAATTCAGACAATTTTAAAGACCAACTCAAATGTTACGGATATCTTCAACAGCCCAATAAATCAATTGGATGAGCAGGTAAGGCTGACAATGGAATCAATGAGAGAAAGGCAGGAATGGGAAATAATAAATAATAAAGGCTTTGGACTTATTAGCAATGTTTCTCCATCCATGAAGGTTCATCCTAAAGAGTGTGGACCTACGCCTGATGACATGGACGAATTGCTTTCTAAAGTCTGGAAAAAACCCGCTTTCTTTCTTGCACATCCAAAAGCTATAGCAGCCTTCGGCAGAGAATGCACAAGAAGAGGCGTGCCTCCACCTACTGTTAATATATACGGCTCTCCATTCATTACATGGAGGGGCGTACCCATAGTTCCCTGCGATAAGCTTATGGTTAATGGAAAGTGCTGTCATAGCTCCTACCTTGGAACCACAAACATACTATTGCTCCGGGCTGGTGAAAAAGAACAAGGGGTAATCGGTCTTCACCAGCCGGGAATACCAAATGAGACCAATATACCCAGCCTTTCTCTTAAATTTGCAGGTATAGACCAGAGGGGTTTATCTTCATATATTCTAAGCCTTTATTTCTCTGCTGCCATCTTAAGCAGCGACGCCATCGGCATGCTGGAAAATGTAGAGGTGGGAAAATACTATGATTATGAATAATTATTCCCCTAATACATTTAACGATGCTGATTACTATTTTATTAAAAAGCAGTACCAGAACCCGACTCCCTCAAGCAATTGTGCAAATAAATCCTATGGCATGAAACTTGACACAATTCGCAGTGACTTTCCCATTCTTAAAAGAAAAGTTAACGATCATAGCCTCATTTGGCTGGATAATGCGGCTACAACCCAAAAACCCCATTGTGTCATCGAATCATTGAGCCGATATTACAAGGAAAACAATTCAAATGTTCATCGCGGAGCCCATACACTTGCCAAAGAAGCAACGGAAGAGTATGAGGCCGCAAGGAAAAAGATTCAAAAATTCATTGGTGCTTCATCACCTGAAGAAGTAGTTTTTGTCAGAGGCACAACCGAAGCAATTAATCTTGTAGCAAATACCTACGGCAATTTGACTATAGGCCGCGGAGATGAGATCCTGCTTACTCAAATGGAGCATCACTCAAACATAGTACCCTGGCAAATGCTTTGTAAATATAAAGGTGCACGCATCATACCCATACCAATAAATAAAAAAGGTGATATAATTCTTGAGGAGTATGAAAAGCTTTTTACGCCTCGCACAAGGATGGTATCCATAACCCAGGTTTCCAATGTTTTAGGTACAATAAATCCTGTAAAACAAATGATCAATATAGCACACAGCCATGGCGTAAGTGTGCTTGTGGACGGTGCTCAGGGAGCACCACATTTAGGAGTAAATGTACAGGATTTGGATGCTGATTTTTATACATTATCCGGCCACAAGGCCTATGGCCCTACAGGTATAGGTATTCTATACGGTAAAAAAGCTCTCCTTGAAAACATGATACCCTGGCAGGGCGGAGGTGGCATGATAAAGGATGTTGATTTTGATAGAACCGTATATTTGGAACTACCCTACAAATTTGAAGCCGGTACCGGAAATATAGCCGATGCTGTGGGATTAGGGGCAGCCATAGATTATTTAGAAGGCATAGGTATGTACAATATCGAACACCATGAACAGGAGCTTACAAGGTACGCAACTGAGGCCCTATCATCTATTAACGGATTGCATATCATAGGAAATGCTCCACATAAGACCAGTGTAATGTCCTTTATCATTGAAGGCATCGATCCCTCAAAAATGGCTGGTCTTTTGGATCAGGAAGGAATTGCAGTTAGAGCCGGACACCATTGTGCACAGCCTGTACTGAAGTACTTCGGCGTAGACAGTACTCTTAGGGCTTCAATCGGCATTTACAATACCCATAAGGACATAGACGCACTGGTTCAAGGTCTGCTCAAACATATAAATCAATAGTTGGAAGTCTTTTAGCAACTGGTTTGCCACATATTTAAATATAATGCCATCCTGACTATTTTGTTCAAGATGGCATTTCCTTACTCTTTTCTCAATATCAGCTTTACGCCAAATCCTATGATTATAATCCCTACCAAAACATTCATCACATCAACTACTGTTTGATTCATCATCGGATGAAGCAAACTGACAATTAAAGCAAATACGCTTAGGAAAACCAGGGTCGCCATTACAGCACCCACCCCAAAAAACTTCATTTCCCTTTTATTGTAGCCCTCACTGGATAATTTTGTGGCAAAAACCCCTGACCAAAAAAGAATTGACAGCGGACTTGAGGCAGTCAAAATAAAGCTGGTTATAAATGCATTGGATGTATCATAGAAATTACTGCTTCCCGCTATTGCCGGTATTATTTTAACTCCAAATGTCCCAAGTATGGTGCCCACACCAAAATAAACAAGAACCACTGTACCAAAGTACTTCAGACCTTTTTTTACTCTATCTTTTTCAAGAAGCGAGCCAACACCCATTATTGCAAGTGTTACAAATATGGCGTCCATTAATGTAGCTGCAAGCACAGCCGCTTCAGCCGGAAAAAAGCCTCCGCTGGTTGCCGTATTAAAGACGTATATACAAACCGGGCCAATCGCAAACTGAAGTATCAACCCAAATCGAAATCCTTTTAAAACCATTTTCATCTATCCTATTTATGTTAATTTAATAATATTACCACACAACCTCTATTAAGGCAATTTTCTTATGCAATTGAAACTTAAATCTATTTTGAAAAATTTAATATTTAAAATATTATGAATTTAATATAAAATAATAAGGTATGGAAGGAATATAATCCATATAAAAAATCAAATAATATAAGCGTGGTGATTTTGTTGAGTAGAAAAACTATAAGAATAATAGCCTTGGTTACGCTTTTATTCTTCTTTGTAACATCAGTAGTATTACTTGTTACTCCATTATTAAACATCGGAGGATAATAACAAATGGGCAGCATCATAAGTTCCTATATATTTCCCCACCCGCCGGTTATTGTACCGGAGGTTGGTATGGGCGAAGAGAAAAATGCAATTACGACTTTACAGTCATGTAAAAAGGCAGCTGGTGAGATAAAGCTCGATAATCCTACAACTGTTATAATTACAACGCCCCATGGGCCATATTTTCAGGATTATCTCTACTTATCTACCAAAAGCAGCCTGAAAGGTAATTTTGCAAGATTCGGCCGAAAGGATATAGGACTTGAATTCAAAAACAATTCCCAGCTTTTAAATAAAATTATCGATTGTGCAACTAAAGAAGGGATAGATTGCGGAGGTTTGGATAATAAAACCCTTTGCAGATATGGATTAACCGATGAATTGGACCATGGTGCTCTTGTACCGTTGTACTTTATCTCTAAAGAGCTTCAGGACTTTTCTCTTGTTCATATTTCAATCGCAGGATTTACACTGGACATGCTTCATAAGTTCGGCAGTTGTATATCCTCTGCAGTAGAAGAATCTGATGAAAGAGTGGTTTTTGTTGCCAGCGGCGATCTTTCCCACAGGGTAAATGATAATTCTCCATATGGATCCAGCCCTCTTGGAAGTCAATTTGACAATTTATTCGTAGAAAGCATACAAGCTTCTAGATTTGATAGTCTTTTAGATATTGATAATAAACTTTGTGAAGGTGCTGCTGAATGTGGTTTACGTTCGTTTGTTATAATGTTTGGAGCTTTGGAAGGGTCTGAGATAAAACCTCAGGTATATTCCTACGAGGCTCCTTTTGGTATAGGCTATTGTGTTGCAAAGTTTAAATCATAATTTAATATAGTTATTATTGTTTTGGACATAATATATTAACAAAATACATGAAGAACAGGTGTAAGCATATGGACCCTTATGTAAACATAGCCAAAAATGCCCTTGAGGCATATGTACGTGATAAAAAAATAATAGATGTACCTGATGGATTACCTGATGAAATGGTTCAGAATGCTGCTGGTACATTTGTATCTATAAAAAAAGGCGGAGAACTCCGCGGATGCATTGGTACTATTTCCCCAACAAGGCCAAACATCGCACAAGAAATTATTTATAATGCAATAAGCTCAGGCACCCAGGATCCCCGTTTTGATGAAGTGGATGAACGCGAGTTAAATAGCCTTACTTATAGCGTAGATGTGCTGAGAGAGCCTGAACCTATCCAATCTATGGACCAATTGGATGTAAAAAGGTACGGCGTCATTGTGCGTTCAGGAAGAAGGTCAGGACTTCTTCTTCCAAATCTGGAAGGGGTGGACACGCCCTTAGAACAGGTATCCATTGCACTCCAGAAAGCTGGAATAAACCCACGATCGGAGTTTTCACTTGAAAGGTTTGAGGTTATACGTCACAAATGAACTATGATAATGCAAAACAGGCTAGATATTATAACAAAATAGAAGAATCAAAGGTCCACTGTTTTTTATGCCCCCATAACTGTATTATTAAACCTGAGATGACAGGGGCCTGCCGAGCAAGGAAAAATATTGGCGGTGAGCTTTTTTCGTTAAATTATGGCCTTGTTACATCATTATCTTTAGACCCCATAGAAAAGAAGCCCTTGAGGAGATTTCATCCAGGGTCTCTGATACTATCTGCCGGCTCCTTTGGCTGCAATCTTAAATGCTCTTTCTGCCAAAACTGGACCATCGCCCACCAAGATGCCGACACAGCCACGGTAGCCCCTCAGGCTCTAGTCAGTAAGGCCATGTCTTTAAAAGCAAAAGGAAATATTGGTATAGCTTATACTTATAATGAGCCCTCCATTTGGTATGAGTTTGTTCATGATACATGTGTATTTGCCAAAAAAGAAGGACTCTCCAACGTTCTTGTAACCAACGGTTTTATTTCCCATGAACCTCTTATGGGTATCCTTCCGTTTATTGATGCCATGAATATAGATGTAAAAGCCTTTACATCAGGTTTTTACAAGGACATATGCAAAGGTATATTGGACAATGTAAAGGAATCCGTTGAATTAGCGTCACAGCACTGCCATGTAGAGGTAACCACTCTTGTTATACCTGATCTCAATGACTCTCTGGATGAGATAGAAAGGCTTTCAAAATGGCTTTCGTCTATTTCCCCTGACATCCCCCTTCATTTATCAAGATTCTTCCCTAATTATAAAATGTCCCATGTTAACCCTACTCCGAAAGAAACCCTATTCGCGGCAAAAAAAGTTGCAGACAATTATTTGAACCACGTGTATTTGGGTAATATATAACAGTTTAGCACTATTTTTATGAATGTTTCAAAAATGTTACAGGAATATGAAATTTGTGTTGCATCATAAAATAATCTTACAAATTGATTAAAAAAAATGTATAATCTAGATTAAAACATTAATAATCTAACATTTGATTATACTTGTATAAGGATGTGGAGTTTTTGCCTGGTATCTTTAATTTTGACATCCACGGTCTTTTAAACAACATAGTTAATTACATTGGATTTGAAAGCCCTCTTGATGTTATAAGAGCAATATTTGACATAGGCATAGTGGCATATGTAATTTACAGAATAATACTACTTGTGAAGGAAACCCGTGCATGGCAGCTAATTAAAGGTCTCCTGTTTATTGCTATAGTTTCTTATTTGAGTAAAATACTCAAACTGGATACAGTTAATTATATTTTAACAAGTGCAATTCAGATAACCGCAATAGCAGTTGTTGTGCTTTTTCAGCCTGAACTCAGGCGAGGACTGGAGCAAATAGGAAGAAGCAAGTTCAGCGACTTTTTCAATTTTGAGGAGAGCAGCATTCGCATTCAAACAACCGCGATGATTGAAGAGATAGTAAAGGCTTGTACCGAGCTTGCAAGGACCAATACAGGAGCCCTAATAGTAATTGAGCGTGAAACCAAGATAGGTGAAATCATTAATTCGGGAATACAGCTTAATTCAAGCATATCTGCAGAACTTATAATGAATATTTTTGTACCCAATACGCCCCTTCATGACGGTGCCTTGGTTATAAGGGAAAATAAGATAAAGTCTGCTTCATGCTTTTTGCCACTTACCGATAATCCTAATCTCAGTAAGGAGCTGGGTACCAGACATAGGGCTGCTTTGGGAATCACTGAGGTATCCGATTCTATTTCCATTGTGGTATCAGAAGAAACAGGTAAGATATCCTTTGCACTTAACGGCGGGCTCACAAGAAATCTAACTCCCGATACATTAAGAAAAGCATTGAATAAAAACCTTTTGGATGATACGACACCAAACAAGAAGCTAAATTTATGGAAGGTGAAAAGCAAGTGAACGAACTTTTAAAAAAAGATCTTACTGTAAAGATAATATCGATAATATTTGCTATTGTTTTGTGGTACAATGTGGTGGATAAAAACTCCAATCCTATAGATACAACCAGTATCAGCGTTCCTCTTGAAGTGCTGAATAAAAATACTTTAGCTGAAAAAAAAATTGCACTTAAGGATAAAACCATTCCTGAAAACATTCTTCTTACAGTTAAGGGAAAACGTGACAAAATGAAATCAATGAGTCGTTTCGACTTTAAAGCTACGGTAGATTTATCGGAAATCACTTCAATTACTGAAAATGAGCTTTCTATAAATGTTGTTCCCAAAAGTTCAGAAATCAGTGTTGAAAATATCGAACCCAGAACAATAAGACCTGAGCTTGAAAAAGTTATTCAGAGCTCTTTTAAGGTTGATGTAAAAACGAGCGGTGTACTAAAGAGATACTATCACTTGGTCAACACCACAATTATTCCCGATACCATTCCAATCGAGGGCTATGATTCAATTATAAAATCCATATCATCAGTAAGGGCCGATGTTGATGTGACCGATCTTGATAAAAACCTAACAATTGAAAAAGAGTGCAGATTTTATAACAATAAAGATGAGGACATCAGCAATAGTGTTAGCAGAAACATAAAAGTTAAAATTCAATTTGAGGTAGCCAAGGAAATACGGATTGTCCCGGATGTAAAAGGTATTCCTGCTAAAAACTATGTGTATACCGACTTTAAAGCTGTTCCGGATAAAATCCTGGTAAGCGGTCCCCCTGATGTCCTTTCGCGTTTATACGAAGTCAGTGCCCAATCTGTCGATATCAGTAACATGACATCAAGCAGTACTATAAAAAGTAAACTGCTTCTTCCAAAAGGCATATCAACTGTTAACGGAAGCAGCGATGTCAATGTATCTGTTATCATTGAAAAGGAAGGCAGAAAGGACTTCACCATATCAAGCGACAGCATAACTGTGGTTTATCCTAACGCCAGCATACCTTTAAAGTACTCAATTTTAACCCAGAACATAACAATAAGTCTGAAGGGAAAATCTTCAGACCTTGCAAATATTGATATAACCAACCTAAAGCCCAGTATAAATGTTGCAGGACTTGCAGATAATCCTACTGGGGCATATAAGGTTCCCTTGAACCTTAGTCTCCCGGTAAATATAAGGCCTGCCGGCAATTATGAAATAGAAGTACAGGTAGAGAAGAATATAGAGGAGACTACATGAAACTTGTTATAAACAATATACGAACCTCAGTAGATGATGACTTTGAATATATAAAGCATCAGGCAGCAAAAAAAATAAAGATAGCTATAAATGAAATAAAAAGCATTAAAATAACAAAAGAATCAATCGATGCAAGACGAAAACCCAATATAACGCTCGTATATACTGTGCTGGTTGAAACTTATTCAAGAGTAAAAACTTCCTCAAACAGTGATATAACTGTATTTGATGAAATTCCATCTCCCCCGCTTTCACGGGGTAATATTCCACTTGATAAAAAGCCCGTAATCGTTGGCTTTGGCCCTGCGGGTATGTTTGCTGCATTGATTCTCGCACAGAACGGCTACAAACCTATAGTTATTGAACGCGGTGAAAGTATGAAAAAGCGAACTGAATTGGTTGACCTTTTCTGGAAAGAAAACAAGCTTTCTGAAGAAACCAACGTTCAGTTTGGGGAAGGTGGAGCAGGAACCTTTTCTGATGGAAAGCTTACAACACGAATTAATGATAGAAGATGCAACAAGGTTTTGGAAGAATTTTTTAACAACGGGGCACATGAAGAAATTTTATACAAGAATAAACCTCATATCGGAACTGATGTGTTAAAAAATGTTGTTGTAAGCATGAGAAAAAGGATAGAAGAGCTTGGGGGCACGATTTTATTTAATTCCAAGCTGACAGACATAGATTTTAAAAGCAGCTCTGTCCAGGGCATAAAGTACAATGATACTCAAACAATAGATACAAACATTGTTGTTTTATCTATAGGACATAGTGCCAGAGACACCTTCGAAATGCTTCTCAGTAAAGACATCCAATTTATTCAAAAGCCCTTTTCAATCGGAGTTCGCATAGAGCATCCCCAGGAAATCATCAATATGGCACAGTTCGGCCAGCCTCATGTCATCCCGAAGCTTGGGCCTGCTGATTATCAGCTCTTTCAAAAGATTGGCAACCGGACTGTCTATTCCTTTTGTATGTGCCCAGGCGGTATCGTGGTAGCTTCTGCTTCTGAGCATGAGTCCATAGTTACCAATGGCATGAGCGAATATAAACGAGACAGGGATAATGCCAACAGTGCACTGGTTGTTTCTGTTGAGCCTGGTGATTTTGAAGGTTCACACCCTCTGGCAGGTATGTATTTTCAGAGAAAATGGGAAAGACTTGCCTATGAAATAGCTGGCTGCAACTATTCCGCACCCGTCCAGCTTTTAGGAGATTTTATAAACGGCTCTTCCTCGAAAGCATTTGGGGTTGTGAAGCCCAGCTATACAGGCAATACCGCTTTTTGTGATATTAATCGATGTCTTCCTGGGTTTGTCACCTCCCCAATGAAGGAGTCTATAAATGCCCTTGATAAAAAGGTATCTGGCTTCGGCATGGCTGATGCAATCCTGACAGGGGTTGAAACAAGGACGTCTTCACCCGTTAGAATTCCAAGGTCAGACTCTCTTGAAGCCATTGGATTTAAAGGACTCTACCCTGCCGGTGAAGGTGCGGGATATGCTGGCGGTATTGTAAGTGCTGCAGTTGACGGGATACGTATTGCAGAGGAAATTATCGGAAAGTATATACCGCAATACTAGGTAATGGTGCTATTGGGAAACTGGTACATCTAGGTTGAATATATTTATCGGATTTAACATAACTTAACTTAATTTGGTAAGAAACATTTTATTGATTTCAGAATAAAATGTTTTATAATAGATTTATACTATTATGTTAAGGTATACACTTTATTAAAAATTTATTGTGTTATGGATTAATTACAAGTATAATTAATTTGTATAGTTTTGGGTTTACTATTTTTTGGCATTTTACCACATAATGGTTGGTCTTAATTATACATAACTATTTGTTATATATAATACGTATTATAAATTTGATTTTTCATAACATTTTCATATTTTGATATTTCGAGAGGGGTCAATTAAGAATGGGAAAACTTTTTGGAACAGACGGAGTCAGAGGTATAGCCAACCTTGAACTTACAGCTGATTTAGCATATAATCTCGGTCAGGCAGGTGCATATGTATTAACCGCCGAAACTAAGCATGTACCTAAAATACTTGTTGGAATGGATACCAGGATTTCCGGTGATATGTTGGAATCAGCACTAGTATCCGGGATCTGCTCTGTCGGTGCCGAAGCAATATGTGTTGGAATAATCCCGACACCCGCTATCGCTTACCTTACAAGACTTTATAATGCTGATGCAGGAGTTGTTATTTCAGCATCGCATAATCCTTATGAGTTTAACGGAATTAAATTCTTTGACAATAGAGGATATAAACTTCCTGATTCAATGGAAGATAGGATTGAATCCATAATTGTGGATAAGGCTGAGGAATTACCTCGTCCTATAGGAGAAAAGGTTGGCATAAAAAGCATAAACGAATCCGCTCTGGATGACTATATTAATTTTATAAAAGGTACTATTGGATGTGACCTTACAGGTGTTAAGGTTGCAATTGATTGTGCAAATGGAGCTGCATATAAAGCCGCACCGCTGGCACTATTTGAGCTTGGTGCTCAGGTTTCGGTCATAAATAACGAGCCCAACGGTATCAATATAAATCACGGCTGTGGTTCTACACATATGTCGCAGCTTAAGGAATTTGTAAAAGAGGTTGGTGCTGACATAGGTCTGGCTTTTGATGGCGATGCTGACAGAGTTCTTGCTATCGATGAAAACGGAACCCTTGTTGATGGTGATCAGATAATGACTGTCATAGGTATTGACCTTAAAGAAAACGGTAAACTTGCCAATAACACCATAGTTGCCACCGTTATGAGCAACCTTGGTTTGGATATTATGGGCCGCAGAGAAGGAATCAACCTGGTTAAAACAAAGGTTGGAGATAGGTATGTGCTGGAAGAAATGCTGGCAAATGGTTATTGCTTAGGTGGTGAGCAGTCAGGTCACATTATTTTCCTTGAACATAACACTACCGGTGATGGCCTGCTTACAGCTGTTCAGCTCTTAAAAATTCTCAAAACTTCCGGAAAAAAGATGTCTGAACTGACATCCAAAATGCAAGTCTTCCCTCAGATACTGAAAAATGCAAAGGTTTGCAACGAAAAAAAATACTGCTACATGGAAGATGAGGTGATTGCCCGTCTATGTAAGGACCTTGAAGATGAATTTCATGGTGAAGGAAGAGTCCTGATAAGACCTTCAGGAACTGAGCCTCTTGTCAGGGTTATGATTGAAGGCAAGGATCAGGATTATATTACCAGAAAAGCCTCCGAGCTTGCAAAATCTATTGAAGAAAGGTTGGGATAATTTAGACATACTTCAGGCATAGATGATAGATGATTTATGATATTAAACAATCACTTTTATTGATTAAGTGAAATTTCATACAGAATACTAATTGTAAGTACCTTATATCTTATTAGGTACTGCAGCATAAAGCGCCAGAGCTGCAATTTCCTACAGCAGCTGACGAGGAGAAGGAGGTCACAGGTAGGTATTTGGAGTAGCAATTGTTTTAATTGCCCAATACCCACATGTGGATTATCGAAAATTCGGCGGAAACCTTCTGGTTTACCATAATCAACAAAGGCTTTACAAATATTACGGGTGACTGTAAAACAAAATAAGCCTTAAATGGTTATTCTGTTAATAAATTCACTATTTTATAAATCAATTGGTTGGTTTAATTCTATTATGCTTGCCCGCATATCTTTATTAGTCTGTGCTTTAATACAAACTCATAAAATAAAAAATAAAGGAGAATTGATTATGTGCGGTATAGTTGGATATATAGGTGATAAAATAGCTACACCAATATTGATTAATGGTCTTAAGAAACTTGAATATAGAGGATATGATTCGGCAGGAATTGCAACATACGATAGCAACTGCGTTAATGTAATTAAATGTAAAGGCCGGCTTGCAGCCCTTGAATCAAAGCTTAATGAAGAAATGCCTTCAGCTAATATGGGAATAGGACATACAAGATGGGCAACCCATGGTGAACCGAACGATGTAAACTCTCACCCCCATATAAGCCAATCGGGAAAATTTGCCGTTGTACATAACGGAATAATTGAAAACTATATTAAGCTAAAGGACTTCCTGCAATCACAGGGCTATGAATTTAAATCCGAAACGGACACTGAAGTAGTTGCTCACCTTATTGAGTATCACTATAAGGGTGATCTTATAAATGCTGTTATTGAATGTGTTAATGATATAGAGGGCTCATATGCTTTAGGAGTTATATGCAGCGATTGCGAAACCCAGTTTGTTGCTGCAAGAAAAGACAGCCCGCTTATAGTTGGCCTTGGAAAAAATGAAAACTTCATTGCATCGGATATTCCTGCTATCCTTGAGTATACAAGGGATATATATATACTGGAAGACAAGGAAGTTGTTAGCCTGACAAAGGATGAGGTTAAGGTTTTCAATATACTTGGTGCAGAAGTTAAAAAAGAAATTTATCATGTAACGTGGGATGCAACCTCTGCTGAAAAATCAGGCTATGAGCATTTCATGATGAAGGAAATGTTTGAAGAACCCAAGGTAATAAGGGATACCTTATCCCCTAGAATAGCTGATGACAAAATTTCCCTCGATAACATCAACATAACCGCAAAGGATTTGGAGAATATCGATAAAATCTATATAGTTGCCTGTGGTACTGCTTATCATGCAGGTGTAGTAGGAAAATACATCATAGAAAAACTTGCAAAGATTCCTGTTGAAATAGATATAGCTTCAGAATTCAGATACCGCGATCCCCTGCTTAGTGACAGAAATCTGGTAATAATCATAAGCCAATCGGGTGAAACACTTGATACTTTGGTTGCCCTTAAAGAATCCAAAAAAAGAGGTGCTAAAACTCTCTCAATCGTAAACGTTGTTGGCAGCTCCATATCAAGAGAATCGGACTATGTTCTTTATACTTGGGCAGGACCTGAAATAGCCGTTGCTTCAACCAAGGCTTATAATACACAGCTTGCAGCACTGTATCTCGTTGCTTTTGATTTTGCTTATAAAAAAGGCCATATAGATGACGCTGCATACAAGAATTATATATCTCAGCTAAAGGAACTTCCTAGTAAGGTTGAAGAGGTGTTGAAAAACAAGGAAGTTATACAAAAGTTCTCTTCCCAGCATTACAATGCAAAAAGTATTTTCTTCATTGGAAGAGGCCTTGATTATGCCCTTTCAATGGAAGGTTCATTGAAGCTTAAGGAAATATCATATATTCACTCTGAGGCATATGCCGGTGGTGAATTAAAGCATGGAACAATTGCTCTCATTGAACAAGGTACTCTTGTTGTATGCCCTGTAACCCAAGATGATCTGATAGATAAGATGGTGAGCAATATTAGGGAAGTTAAGGCAAGGGGTGCTGTCGTTATGGCAATTACTCAGGAGAAAAACTCATCGATTGACAAGGTTGCTGACGTTGTAATAACAGTTCCCGATATAGATTCGCTGTTGGCCCCTATAATAGCTGTTACCCCACTCCAGCTCTTTGCGTATTATATGGCTATTGAAAAGGGCTGTGACGTTGATAAGCCTCGTAACCTTGCTAAGAGTGTTACGGTTGAATAGTTTTTCACTGGATATTTTGTGGGAACGGTAGTTGTCATATAATGGAATTTTTATTATACTAAAGGTCAAAACCCAATCTGGGCTTTTGACTTTTAGCATATAATTTACAAATTTGTTTTATACGCTATGAAATAAGTCTATTAAAATATTTTGCCCTCTGCTTCTTTATTCACTTGTACCTTATACACTATTACAAGTAACAATACCAACCAGCTATTGCCTGCTATTCTACTCATGATTATCCAAAAGTTTAAATCTCCAACTAAGTAGTTAGCAACTGCCAACAAAAGGACTAAATTAAGTAATATGAAAGCTATTATTGATGCAACTTTAGTTAGAGTTTTAGAATAATTATTGAAAAAGAATGATAAGCTAAAAACTGCTAAAACAACAGTTTGAATCATAAACCATATTTCTATTTGTCCAAAATTTTGTCCATCAAAAACTATTTCTTCATAAAAGGGCAATAGCAAAAAATTGGAAAACCCAAACAGAAATGCTATTACTCTTTTTACTAACATTTTTGTTACTAAAATATACGAAATTGAGAAAAAAATTGATAGAGATAAGCTTGAAAAAAATAGTACAATATAAATCTCTTTTGGTAGGACTACACTTTCCGGATTAACATAGAAATCATATGGGTTAAAAATAATCATTAGCATATAATAAACTAGTGCTAGTGCTATAGTAATCCGGCTTAAAATTCCGACTAAAAGTATCCACTTTGTTTTCATTAATCTACCCTCCCTAAAATCCATTAAATTCAGGGTACTTTACTGTAAGTTACACTCCACTCACATAACAACGAGTTTTATTGGGCAAAAGCAGTACACCATTATTACTGCATTTATTGAAAAGGTGAGCTAAACCACCATAAAAATAATTCAGCAACTTTATATAGTTAACCTCCCCAAACCACCCCACACATATGCCATTCTACTATTTTCTCTTCTATAATTGAAAGTGTTATATTGCATAAAGCCCAACAATTACTCCAAGACTCATGATAAACTTTATTCCTACTATAAATCTAAAATAGCTATCTCTTTAAGTTCATCTTGAACATATTCGAATTTATCATTAACCAATATTAACACCGCTTCCTTCAGCTTTTGCGAATTATGTTCCTTTAAAATTCTAATTGAAACTAATCTTATGTAATCATCCTCATCCTTCAATCTCTTAAAAGCGATTTCCTGTGCCTCTTCTGCATCTAATCTACTTAATGAAAGTAATGCTCTTCTTTGAACATACTTATTAGAATCATCTAATAAGTCCTGTAAATATTTTTTAAAACTTTTATCATCCTTTCTTCCTATCAACTCTGCAACCTGCCATCGTGCTTCTGATGGCAAATGCTTTACCCCTATTTCAAACAAAAATTCTATATCTTTATCGGATAACTTAGCTTCACACTCGTCAAGGATTGTTTCCCCCTCATTATCCAATGCCATTCCAGTAAGCAAATAGTTAACCAACAGCTCCGAGCAGTTCCCAGACGCTAGAGCACTAACAGCCGTAAAGAATAGGCATATCAATGTATCCCAATTAGGATATTCCCATTCTTCATATTCATTTGACCAACTGTGTTCAGAATATTGCTTTTCACTTATACCTGCCCATTTCCAGAATAAACTCAGCTCATATTCAATTTGGGTACTTAGTATGCTCATCTCTTACAAGACCCTCCCAAAAAATGGGATAATATCTATTCTCTACACATTTTCACTTACACTTTATTATGTTCTCCCATACATCTTACATTGATAAAAACTTCTTAACAGGCATCTATTTGCCATAAACATACTTACAATAAACTTCGGATTCATCATCAGTAATATCTCCTATAATGGAATAACTTATCTTCTTGTCAAATAAATCTTTTGTTTGAGCAAATCCAACGTATGGTGTAGCGGAGCACAAAACATGGCAAAAAATCGCTTACAATTTGGCAAAAATTTTAAGTGTTTTAGGACTCTATTTTATAGCAAAATTTCAGCTAAAAACAGTCTTTTTAATAGTAATTTTTGGTATTTTATTGGTGGTAAAAACAGTGTATATGGTCTGTGAGCTTCTATATTGATTATTAAGAGTTTTTGTATAGCCATATTCAAATCTTTATATTGATTGTCAAATTGTTCATATATATACCATTTACCAAGGCTCTTTTATAATAGGCGTCTGCAAAACCTGGTTGCAACTTAATTGCTTCACTATAGTTTTTAAGTGCTTTCTCTAAAAGTTCTTCATTTTGGGTCTCTTCATATTCATAATAGTGCTTTTCAGCTATCTCAAAGTGCTCTCTACTTGTCATTTTTCACCCTTTAACGTAACAATGTTTATTTTTAAGTTCTCATGACCATTAATCAGGTACGTCTATATATTGTGAAACCCTAGATTTTAAAATTTCAATCAATTGTTCGTCCATATAAATATAATCATCAGGAATATCGAGGTTAGTCACTTTCTTTCCGTCTATACTCTCATTAAACTTTTCTCGCAGTCTTCTGACATGTTTCTTTTCCATCACGAAAATTATATCCGCCCATCCAATATGACCAATTGTAACTTTTACTCGAGCTCCTTCTTCTGTTCCAGCCGACCTCACATCATAGCCATTAAAACCATGAAATACTTTCTCGGCTGTACGACTTCTCCATTTATTCTTACTACATATAAATAGTATCTTAATATTTTTCACCTACCCTTAATTCATTTCCTCTATTACTTTAGCCCCACATGCGGCACACATCTTCGCTCTTGGTGTCCTTAGCGGCTTTCCACAACATTTACATGGCTGACCATATATTGAAATCCTATGATGCATTACTGCATTATGATGAAAGCCCTTAAATCCAGTTATTTTCTCATATTCTTCAATAACAGGTTTGAAGAAGTCATCTAAGGGTGTCTTTTCAAGCGAACTTCCAGTATTTTTTCGATATAGTTTTGCTTTTTCCATACATTCTCCGTATATCCTATGAATCCTGTTATATTCATCTTCATTCAGCATTCCGACTGTCTGTTTACACCGCCAGCACCACATTATTTTCATATAATAAACACCTCAGAACTTCTGCATTTTGTTACTTTCCAACTTTCCTATTATCCGAACCTTATAAGATTACATTGCACTTTAATATAGCATACATTAATCAATATCATCTGTCGGGTCAAATATTTGCATTTTAAAATTAAATCCCTCACGAGAGCCTAAGATTTCAGCGAACTCATGTATTGTATACTGCTTTCCATCTATAATTAACACTGTTTCATCACCTTTAGAATGCCATTCAATTCTTCCTACGATTTCATCTTTAACTATCGAGTAAACCTTCTGTCCATCGTAGGTCTTTACATCAATATATTTACTAGATAATCCTTTCTGAATCTTATTATAGAGCTTCTGAACTGCCTTATTCTAGTCATCATCCATCTCTGCATGGAATTTCATAGCGTTCTGCCATCTCCTCATTAAAGCAGCCAGTGCATATAGTCTCCTGCTCAACGCCCCCATATGTAATAATCGCCATTCTATTGTTTTTGTTACCACATCTTTCGCATTCCTCTTCCTGCATGAAAACCTCTATTAATTATTCATTAAGCCATAAGCTCAATAGGGTTAGCTTATAAACACTTATAAACATTATTTACTTTTAAGTATTGGATTTAGCACCCTATTCACTTGCCACTATGCTATTAAGTCAACCTCAAGGAAACATTAAAACGCTCATCAAACTTATCCAAAATCCTTTTTAATCCTGAATCAAGAATAAGCCTTACTCTATCTACAATAAAGCCAGGCATTTCTTTATAGAAAGCTTGAGCAATGCCTCCTGCAATACATGCTATTGTATCACTGTCTCCACCTAATGAAATAGCTTTTCTTATAGAGTCTTCAAAACTTTCTGACTCAAGGAAAGCGATAATTGCTTGTGGCACCGACCCTTGGCATGATGAATCAAACCTATAATTTGGTCTTATATCATCCAATCGCTGGCTAAGGTTATATCTAAATTTCTTTTCAATAAAGTCTTTTATTTGCTTTTTATCACTGCCTGTTCTGGCTAAGAAAACTGCACTGGCAACAGCTTGAGCACCCTTTATTCCTTCTCTGTGATTATGCGTTACAACTGCACTTCTCTTAGCCTCTTTAAGGACATCTTCTAATGAATCAAAGACAAAACCAATAGGACTAACCCGCATTGCAGAGCCATTACCATAACTTTTATACGGCTTCAATTCCTGGCTTGAGAGCCACTCATTAAACATTTGTCCATACCCAGCATCAGGATACTTTTTACCGTACTCTCTGAGCTTATAAGCATATGTTTTCTTTGACTGTATTGAATCAATTATAAAGTTCTTATGCCGTTCTTTGTTTAAGATGGCATCAGCTATAGCTATAGTCATAACTGTGTCATCAGTAAACCTGGACTGACTGCTGAACAATTGAAAATCAACTGATTTCACATTATGCCATTCAAACGTTGAACCGATAACATCCCCTACAATTGCACCTAACATGAATTACTCCTTTTTACATTTTTCGATACTTCTTTATTTTCTCGCATTAATGCTTCCATAATTGTTACTGCTTTAATGGGATACCCAACATCCCCATAAGGAATAGAAAAAACCTTCCTGTCATTTAGAAAAAACGATAGAATATAAACATCTGTGCCTTCTCCATTGAGATTTAATATTCTTCTGCTTTTACGAATGAACCTATCTACCATCTTATTTCTTTTTATTATCCATTGTGAGTTGTAATCGTCAATAATTAATGTATCAAACTCTTTATGGAAATCCGATGCAAAAGTTTCTGTGATAGGTATTTTAAAAAAATAAAGGTCAGCCTTTTTCACCATCTCACCTGATATCACTGCTTGTTCAAATCCGTTTTGAATTTTACTCCAACTATACAATTCAAACAAATCTTTATGATTTTCCTTTATATAATAAGAAAATAACCCTGGATTTATCCCACACCATCTACTTCCAAAACTGCAACCAAAATCCCAATCAATAATCATATCTTTACTTGAAAATCTACATCCTCTTCCATGAAATTCATACTTATTATCATTTAAGTTTATCTCAGGTATATAATGTGCCCTTCTATATTTCCACAAATCAGATTTTGTTTTTAAATTAAGACCTTCAAGCAAAAGTAGACAAACATGCTCAACTTTATCAACATATTCTTTTGCTAATGATTTCAATTCATCATTCATCATTTTATTAACCTCTTTAAAACTCATGCTTTATTGCATTTATAAAAATGATTCATTATAAATTCCTTCATACTTTAAAGAACCACATCTATCATAGACTTTACACAAACCCGATGGTTTTCCATATAAATCAAACCTGCCTTCATATCTTAACTTGTCGTTACTAAAATGAATCCTATTTTCACTCCCTCAATCAAAAAGGCTCTTTCACCTTCAATTCCATTGACATCAGCCATTTTTGTTTCACCTCATATATCTCAATAAGTTCTTTATTCTAGTGCCAATCATACTTACATTTTAAACATTGCCTCGCTCTTGGTGTTCTTGCTAAACTTCCACATTTCGGGCAATAATTTAAGTAAATCTCCTTCGAGTGTTCTCTTAATATGCGGTTTTTAACCATTGCATAAAACTCTTCCTCTCCAGCATTAATTAACATATTAATATCTTGTTTAAGTTCATAATCTTTTCTAAAGCTTTCAGCTATATCCTTATGTCCCTCATCTATATATTTAAAATACCTTCAAGCCATATTTTCTTGAATAGTCAAAAAGTAATTATAATTGTCAAATATATATTTTGTTAATTCATCCATTGCAGAATCCTCACCTAAAAATTGTAAGTATTCAAAAGGATTGTTTTTCGGAATATAAACAACTGCCCCTTTTTCAACACTAACTGAATCAATTGCATTTCCTACGCATATACCAATTATTAGAGGACTTTCAGGACTAAAACATGGGTATATCCTATCAATACCAGCAACTTCCAATATATATTCATCACCATTTGTTAAACGTAGCGTAATACTATCTCCGATATACTGTTTTAGTTTATCTTTACTTAATATATCTAAATCCTCGTTTTGGCCCAAAAGTACAACTCCATGTTTATTAATATTGTGTGCCTTAAGTACTTCCATTAATTTTTCCATAATTTGCACCTGATAAATTAGTCCTCAATACTCAATGCAATATATATCATGCATCATCTCTTACCAAATAGTCTACTAAAAAAGCCTTTAGGCTTATCCTTTTCTTTTAGCAAATCTGTTGATGTCTTATTACCTAAAGATGATTGAATTACTTTTTTAATCCAATTTTCAATTTCCTCTGACGAAAGTTCTCTTACTATACTCACTACTCACTTCAGGTAATAAGGCCTCATGAAATGACTGAAAAAAGTTCACATCCCATTCTCTCCCTGCCATTCTTTTGGTTTCAAAGAAAACCACTTTTGTTCCCCCTATCTCTGGAATGTCCCTTGGGAGTAATTCGCCTGGGACCCAGGAATTCAGTGGAAATTCACTCGGTATCATACCTCTATCATTTATAGCCGTCCAAATAAATAAGTCAAACACGGCTTCATCTGTAATTGATTCATTTGCAACCATTACTTGTTGATTTTTTGCAATTCTTATTGCATGAGAATGATTATTGTAATTACTTATATCCAAGCGACCCCATAAGTTTTTTTCATTAAATTCATTCTGCAAGAGAGTAAAAAAATGGAAATTATTTTGCACCCCTGATAAATAAACTTCAAAACCAACTTTCAGACGGGGATGAATCAAAATTATATTGACATCATCAGATAATGTAAACATGCGGGAAATATAATAAAGATTAGGAACTCTGTCCATTAGTACCTCCGCTTGTACCTTAATCTCCATCTCCCCTTCTTTTTTCCTTAAAAGATGCCTTAAACTACTATCCCTACAAAGCATTGTCATAGATGGAAGAATTACAAAATCAATTCCCATCCAGCCTTGATATATATCAAAATTATATTTTGCAATATCTTCTGGCGGTTTTTCGTTTAATAGCATGTAGTAGGAATATGCATTATGAATACATGCACTGAGGATTTTCATTACTTTTTCAAAAGCAATGGATGGTCTGCCACCCCATTCAACCAGAGTTCCACATATAAATGAGCATAAACAACAGTTAAATGTCGGCATATTATTTAACTCGGAAGAAATTTGATTAAGTACAACATCAATAATTTCTCTGTTCTTATTACAATATCCTACCAAGTTCATAATTTCCTGCTTTTGAAAGACAGATTTATCTCTTGAAACATCATTTATATTAGTTATAGGTTGTTTCATTTTTTCAATCAGTAATTTAATTAACTCATCTATCTCTGCCATTTGTTTAAACGACCCCTTTTTACAAAATAATTATGCTACTTTAAATCAGCCTTTTGCAACCAAAGCAAATTTAATTCTATATCTTAAACATATAATTCTTTCATTGCCTTTAAGTTGTACTTCATCAGCCATTTCATTATTAACCGACCTAGAACTAAATCTTTAGCTTTGATTAATGCATTCTTACATGCCGCTTTCCTTGCGTTCAAGATTTCAGCATCATTTGCTTTAAAGAAGGGCTTTCTTTCACACTTTGAATTATGCTCATATTATGTATTTGAGAATGTCTGTTAAGTCATTTGTATCAACTACATACTTTGCACACCTTTTGACTTCTGGAGAACTGTTTATAGCAATAGATTGTCCGCAATATTTAAAAATCGGAATATCTGTTGAACCGTCACCAACAGCGATACACTCTTCGGGTTTTATATTGTTGTTTGCACAAAAGTCTTGTAAACATGCAACTTTTTGTTCAGCTCTAATATAATTAATAATTTTTCCATTAAACACTCCTTGAACCACATCATAATCACTACCATAATAGCCATCAAAACCCCAAATATCACAAACCACTTTAGCTACTTGCTTCGGCCCTACTGTAATGACAATGCATTTAATAGTTTGATTATGTAATGCGTCAACTACACTTTTAATATTTTTTAAAGGTTTTGCAATCTCCAAAAAAGATTTAGCAATTTTACTTTCTTCAAGACCTAAAAGTAACTCTGCTCTGAGGTAATCTGCTGATATGTAGTCAATCACGCCTTTTTCTTCTTGCTCTTGTATTAATGAGTGTTCTTTTTCTTTTCCATTTAAAATGCATGGCAACATAACGGAATGGATTTCTCTAATTAGAGTATCATCCAAATCAAAACAAACAAGTTTTATTTTGGCCATTTTATTGCATCCTCGTTATTTTGTAATATTCGCAAATAGTAAAGGGCTTTTGCGGTGTTACCTGTAAATTTTTAGAAATACCGACTTTAAAATCACTTTTTGCTTGAACAAAATTCGAATTGTATCTTGCACAAATCAATTTCTGTAATTCTATTAAATTACTATCCACTCGTTTTTCCTTTCCTGAGCCTGCCAGCACACTCCTACCAAAAAGTGCTATTTATCCTTCAGAGTATTTATTGGGCACTATAGGATAGGGGTAAATTTCTATATCCTTATCTATAAAACCTCTTCTTTGTGCTCCCAGCAAAGTATTATACATATTTTCTCTACCTACTGAATTATCAGTGTGAATATATATCTTCTCTGGTTTTAAACCTTTTTCACAGATATATTTGACTAAATCATAGCCCGTCGGAAACAAGTTTCCTTGTTTATCAATGCCTAAATCATGGTCAAGGGAGAGTATACCAATCTGAAAACTTTCGAGATAATATATTGCCTCTTCTACCGTTCTAGCTATAACAAATCCATCTGGACAATCACGCAAATCATCAAGATATAAATTTATTTTTTGGTTCATGACTTAATTCTCCTATAAACTTAATCTATAACATATAAAAAACAAGTTCCCTAACTCAAGAAGTATTCCCATAATCTCATCCAATATCAAATGTTAACCATCCTGCATTTTTCAACAGTTCTTTTATATAGCCAAAGCACTGTCTAGCTTCTGTAGTATCATCTGATTCCATATATTTATTTGAATCAAAGAAAAACTTTATCTTAATATCAGAATAAAGTATGAAATAGGCTTCATCATACCCAAAAATCTATCACCAACGTATCTACACTTTTTTCTCTTTTGGAGTATCTTATCTATAAGCGATTCTTTGCAATAAATTCAAGAACTAACTCATTATTAATATTTCCTACATCATCGCTATACTGACCTTCTCCGATAGTTAGCTCATACTTTTGTCCTGCTTCAATTACTTCGTTAAATGATTTCATTTCATCATAATCAGGTAAAAATATTAACTTATTACCTTTTATTTTCACTTTCATTTCTACATGCCCATTATCTGTACCATTTTCAACATTGGCTTTTCTTATTGATGCAGTTGCATATGTAGTTGGATATATTCTTCT
Organism: Pseudobacteroides sp.; assembly: GCF_036567765.1. Taxonomy (NCBI): domain Bacteria; kingdom Bacillati; phylum Bacillota; class Clostridia; order Eubacteriales; family Oscillospiraceae; genus Pseudobacteroides; species Pseudobacteroides sp. The sequence goes on along the minus strand of NZ_DATCTU010000032.1, from coordinate 158,531 downwards.
GCCAAAATCTATTTCAATACCTTTCCCTAAATCAACTTCCGTGGCTCCAATACCAAAAGTTATATATCTTGTGACACAATCTTCAATTTATTGTTTTTTTGACACAGCTCACCCTGCAATCATTCTACCCCTGTAAACTCCTCACACCATTGCCTGAAAACATTTATATCTGTTATCCCCCTAAGCCATCTCAAGTCAACTACATTACCTGTTTCACTATGCTTAATAAATTCCATATCCCATAATGGGCATTCTATAAATCCCTGCCTCCAATCATGTTTACATGATACAAACTCATTCCAATTGGTAGTAAAGTATTTAATCTTCGCATAACATAATCTATTCATATAAAATATAGTCTGAATTAAATCCCACTTTTTCAACAAGAAATGTTTACATATAGGTCGTTGAGGATAATTCCCCTTAGGCACTTCCCAAACAATGTCTTCATTACATTTTAGCCCATATTTGTTTATGAACATTATTTTATCTTCGTTCAATTCCGACTTTAAAATTCTATCTCTATCATCCTGGCTCATTAGCTTTATCTTATCATAATCCATTTTAAACTCCTGACTATTTGTAAATATTTTGCTTTCCATCTTTTCATTTTTTATATGTTTAGTACATAATACCTTAAAGCTGTCGGGTTAATGATACCTTATTCTTCTTGGAATTTTTACCAAACATCTGGCTTATAGTAGCTTTATAGAAACACTAAGGTCTTGATGAATAGGTTACATATACGCTTTATCAATTGACAATTAACTTTTTCTGATTTTTTATGTGGTTATAGTTATATCTCTTTTTGACATTTTACCATTATAAATTTAAATGGAGGTTTATTTTTCATATTCTTATGCGGCTCGATAATTTGGGAATATTCTATCAGTCCATATTTTCCAAATTCTTGTTTTATTGAGTCAGAATCATAAAAAAACATTTTTACCCCTTCCATTATCTCGAAATAGTCTTTATCCAGCTGTTTGCCTTTTCCATACATTGGGGCTTCTTTTGAAATAGAAGTAAAAATCATATATCCGTTTGGCTTTAACTGATTATAACAATCTTTAATAAGCTTATCTCTCTCATGATTATTCAATAAGTGAATAAGTGCATAACAAAATATACCGTCATAAAGTTTATTATCAAAAGGCATATCAGTTACCGAACCATGAATAATACTAATTTTAAGCCCATTTTGCCTTGCCAAATCAATTGCTGTTTTTGAAATCTCAATACCTGTTACATTTATTCCATTATCAATAAAAACCTTTGCATTTCTACCATATCCAATTCCAGGTATCAATATATCCTTAATTTTCTTTTCAATGAAAAAGTCCTTTGTCAAGATTGCTGATTCTGAAGGTTCAAATCCCCACATCATTTGATTTTCTATAAAGCTTGATTCCCAGAATTCTGTCATACTTCTATCTCCTTTATATTCTATGTATACGTTATTTGCTTCGTATCTATATTCAAAGTCTCAACTTCACCATAAATAATAGATACAATATTACAGGTAATCCTACAGCAGATAGTATTGTGATTGCAGTACGTACTTTTTTCTCATCTTGTAATATTAATAGTAAAAACTTATAACCTAAAATGCCAATCAATCCACCCAAGCAATTTAAAATTATGTCATCAATGTCAGCTGTTCCGATGCCAAAAAGTGCCTGAATGACTTCAACAAATAAACTCACTAGGAATATAGACAATAGATTGGCTATTACTCCTTTATCCTTTTTGAGTAGTGATAAATATACGCCAAAGGGAATAAAAATTTCTATATTGCCAACCACATTGCTAAAAGCCAATTTTCTTATATTCGCAGAGCCACCAGAAATATATTCCATTATGCTATGAAACGGAATGATATTGATTGACCTGGTGAATGTCCTATGACTGTTAAATAGTTCCAAGAGCGAAACTCTTGATAAGAGCAACAATTTAATTAAAAAAAGTATGTAGCAAATGAAAGCACCACATAAAAACACCGATTTAAGTCGTTCCCATTTATTCATAATACCTCCATTTTTAATTTCATCCCTGCATACTCTCTGACGTTCATTTTATAAATAATCTTCAGTTCGCACTTTATAAATATTGCAAACTTATAAGCCTATAAAAACGCTTTTATTATTAACGCAATGGTTATAAGCCAAATAAGAACTATAGGTGTTGCATAATACCACTTTTTGGGCTTGCCATCTTTCCAAATCTGTTCAGATTCAATTCGACATTGGTTAATTATATCGTTTGGAACCAATTTTATTGTTGCTGCTACCATTAAAGGTAGTATTATTAAATCATCAAGATAACCAACAACAGGAATAAAATCAGGTATCAAATCAATTGGTGATAAAGCATATATAATTGTCAAAATTGCCAATACCTTTGCATACCAAGGAGTCTCTTTCTTCTTGAGAGCCAGAAAAACCGCAGGAATATCCTTCTTTAGTTGTTTTGCTCTTTCTTTTAACTTCATATACAACCTCGTTATGATTTAATTCTTATATTCTAATGGCTTCAATCTTTTTAACTTCTGTAACAAGAGCCTTTATTACACTATCTACAGGAGGTTCAGGCATACCTATCTGTTTTGCAATCTTCTCCAAAATACAATTAGTGCGTTTAATTTGGATGAAAAGTGATTGATTTTTTAGATTTGCCTGTCGCAAATCCTGCTATAATCGTTCATCATTTGCTTCGTCAAATGTAAAAATCTATAACACTTTTTATATAGATTGCGGATAATCATTCTCGCGAAAATCACCCGTTACAAAATATGATGCTTGAGACCTTACAAGAAGTTGTTGACCATGATATACTTCCCCTACCGCTCTCATTATAGTCCTACCATTACTAATAACTTCCCCTACTGCAGTAAGCGTACTTCCTGTAGGAGCGTTTTTTATGTAGCTAATACTCATATCAATAGTTACTACCCGCTTTCCAAGTGTTATGCAGGAAACTCCCATTGCCACATCACAAATTGAAGACAAAGTACCTCCATGTACAAACCCATAGAAATTACTATGCATATCTATTATTTTAGTATTATATGTAACTTTTCCATCTTCAACTTCAAGTATTTGAAGGTCAAGAAAGTTTTCAAGTATGGAAGCTTTATATATTTCCTTTAGGTACATTTTTAACCACAAAAGATGTTCTTGAGACATTTTCAATCCTCCATTATATTTCAGTAATTTAATATAAATATCCAGTAATAAGTTCGCAAAATCAAACTTGCCCGTATCTTATAAATAGTGCCAATAAACTTAACTTTCAAAATTGAAATTAGTTTTCTTTCAATTTGAATTTCGCATTATCCGTTATCTTAATCCCACATCTATCATCCGTCAAATATCTCTCTTTGTTGTATAAGTGCAATTAACATGATTTATTTTAATGCAATATGTTTCCATAATATCTCCTCAAGCAAAACTTAACCTTGCTTCTGATTTTCAAACTTATGCAAAATTTACAAAGATATAGAGTTAACTCCACTTTCCCTAATCTTTGTTTGAAAAAGTTAATCCATTCTCGTAAAACGTTTTCTTGATAATAATCATGGCATTTTTCCCGATTCCATGAAGTTCTGAAACTTCTTTTTCACTATATTTCGAAAGTTGCTCAATTGTTGATATGCCGGCATTTAGTATAGCTCTCTGTGCCGGTTTGGCAAGTTTATTAAGTAAAACTTCTATATCCATATATTTATACTCCTATTTTCACAATAAACCTAATTGTAGGAGCTATATCATTATATATTCCTGCATAATTATTCCTTGAAATAAGCTTCTCCAATTCTTGTTTAATGGAATCATTTGGCCCGTCATCATCATGTTTTTTTAAGTTCATCCAAACTGGTGTAACACAGCCGATATTCATAGTTCTGATTTAGTCTCTTTGCCAAATCTAAGCATGTAAATTCCAATTTAGCCCCCAGACATTTAGCTTTATCCCTGATAATGTTATAGATAAAATTATCTACTGTCATCTTTAGTTCATCCTCTAATTTTAAAAACAATATTCCCTTTTCTGGAGTAATCCCCCATTCTTTATGCTCTTTCGAATTAATTTCTGGAAATTCAAAGCTTTTATATAATTCTCTTTTTATACGGGTAGAATTTTTAGGGATTACTTCATCCTTGGAAACAAATAAAGCAATGCCTTCCAAATACAATCCATGCTCTGTTTTATCCATATTAATTTTCATTTGTTTATCCACCATATCTTTCTTAGTTATATACACCTTTTTGTTTTGCAAATACATTTTATACCATTCATATATCGCTGATAATAGATTATACACCGCTCAATAACTATGCCTTGGTAATCGTTGGCAACTACAAAGTATTATAATATTATAATGTTGCAATATTAGCAGTATTCTATACGATTACCCAGAACACTCCCTATTTCCTTGAAAACGGTATAAGTATCATAACATGTTCATACATAGCAGCCCCTATACTTTCAGGCGTATGGCTCTGGGAAGCCTTTGCAGGCAGAAATAATTACATTGTATCTCCCAAAATCAACTTTTTCACTATAACAGCTTTTGCTATCGCCTTATTCACATTTTGGAATCCCATAAATTCGGAAGCAAAGCCAGATTTTAATCCTATATATTTATTAACAAACGGCGGAAACAGCATGTTCTGTACAATCGTTCCAATGATTCTCGCTGTCATGTTTTCTTTTACCCAAATATAAAACTTGATACTCTATTCTGTATATTGTCCTGCCTTTTCCTGACATAATAAATGGTCCGGTAGAAAAAGTCCTTTTTTCTACACTTATTACCAAGCCTCCGAGCAATTCAATTTTCTCACGAATTTCACTCTCATGATTTACTTTCTGAACAAAATAAATCATGATGCTAACGATAACAAATATGACGATAATCAAAAATCCCATAAAAGTCTCCTTTATTCCAGTTAGCAGTAAAATGTTTAATCTTTGCATGGTATAATCTATTCATGTAAAATATTATGTAAATCATATCCCACTTTTTTAACACAAAATGTTTACATATAGGCCTTTGAGGATAATTCCCCTTAGGTACTTCCCACACAAGATCTTCATTACATCTCAATCAATATACCCTTTAGATATTACTTTCCTTTTTCCCAAACTAATTTTTCAGATGACCCATCTCGCAAATAAACCTTATTGATTTGTGATGTATCACATTTTATATCTATATCAAAATGCCCAACTCTGTTAACGAACCCAAACACAAGGTTATATTTCAAACCTATATAGAGATTCTCTCCTGACTGTTTATGTATATATCCTACAAATGCTGGTGCACTTGCTGAAGTATCTCCGCTTAAAACAACTCTATTTCCCGACACCTCAATCTTTTGAACATATATACTATCTGGGCTCGTACAAGCATTGAAACCAAACAGCTTCCACCCATATCTAGTGCTGATAAACAATACTGCCAATGCAATAAATATTATTGCTGTTATCATAAAAATTTTTTTAATCATTTAAACCTCCCAATATATAAATTAATTATTTTCTATTTGATTTAACATTACTATATCGCTCTAATCATTTCTAATTTTGTGTAACCAGTATGAACCCATGGGAAGAGTTTCCTATCAACCTACTCAAACTCATATGCCCCTGCATCTGCAGTCCCTATCCTTTTTACTCCCCTTTGGTCGGTTACTGGAGAGCCTTTTGCACCTATATTTATGGCAGGGCTTCCCTTTACTATCGCCATGGTCTTTGTGAATCCTCCATAATCCGCAAGAGGAAGCAGCTTGGGGTCCTTATTGAGCACCGCTGCCGTTGCCTTTTCATCTTTCACTTTTTTACCTGCTTTTATGGACGGGTTGACATATTCAATATTACCCCCTCCGTCAGAAAGCTGCATATTAGTATTATACACAGCCCAGTCCCTTTCAGAACGGTTATTTGAGAGAATACAGTTTGTCAGCCTCACCTTGCTGCTGTCAATCGCTTGTATTCCTCCCCCATGAAACCATGCATAATTGTCTGCAAAAGTGGAATTTGTAATTTTACACATAACGGCATTGACAGCAATTGCTCCTCCCATTCCTAAGTTTGGACTTGACAGTGTGTTTTTATAAAAAGTCGAGTTTATGATATCCAGATTGCCTGTGTAAGATAAAAACCACAAACCTCCTCCCTGCTTAAGGCCGCGATTCTGATCAAATGTACAGGAATCCATTTTAAGGTCACCCTCCTGAGCATAAATTGCACCGCCCTGGCCCTCTTCCTTACTTAAAAGCTCGTTAAATTCAAAGGTTGAATTAACTATGGAAGCTGTACTCCTCTTGTGGTAGCCTTCATCCCCCGGTTTGTGAAACACATAAAAAATGGCCCCTCCAAGTCTGTCTCCTGAATTGCCTGTAAAATTTGACCCTATTACATCAAAGAACGCAGTTTTCCCGTTTTGGTCAAGGCCATCGAGTGAGATTGCTCCCCCGCTTCCGTTTTGCCCGCCTATGTTCCCCGTTGCTTTATTTGCAATAAAATCACAATTAACAACTTTCATGCTACTGCCAAGCCCTCCAATAGCACCGCCATTTGAAGCTTTGTTTCCGATAAAACGACAATTCGAGAAGTATGCATATGGAACAGAAAACAAATATACAGCCCCTCCGCGAATATCCCCAAGATTGCTGCTGCTGGCACATTCATTGTTTATAAAGTTTACATTTACCGCCTTAAATTCTCCAACACTCTCTTTACCTTTTTTACCTGTCATCATAACAGCTGCACCGCATTGATCACTGAAATGCCCTGTTTTTAAAGTATTTTTCCCGTCCTTCAGGGTTATGTTCTGAAGCGTAAAATCAGCTATATACACCTTGAATATCTGGTTTTTGTTTTTACCGCCTATAATATAGCCTGCTCCGTCAATAACAGTTGGGTTTCTTACTTCAAGAGTACTGCTTACGTCTATGTTATTCTTTAGCTTTATCTTAGCCTTGGATTTTAAAGCGTTTCTCAACTCTGACTCTGATGAAACAATATAATCGGGTTTTGTCATATCCTCTTGGGAAATATCAGATTTAGGTCTGGGCTTTACTTTTACAACCTCAATAAGCTTTTCAGCTTCATTCCATATAACTCTTGCATTTAAGGCCTCAAGGACAGGTCTTATAGGTAGATAAGCCCTTCCATTTTTGACCAATGCTGTTGTATCGGTTGGGATTTTAACTCCATTCTTTAAGATATAGGGCTTCCCAATCGGAACATCAACCTTTATATACCCTTTTTGTGCTGAAGCAGTGTTGTTTGACCACGAAACCGATGCACCAAACTTCTCCAATGCTATTCTGAACGGAACCTGAGTCCTATAAGCTGAGTCAATGAAAGGATAACCCATATTCTCGTTAAACACAATTAACTCGTTATCAATTTTAAGGCCTATTTCATTACCACTTGAATAAACATTCCCTTGGAAGAAAGACATTAGATATATTATAGCTGCCAGTAAAAATATCTTTTTAGACATTATTACCCTCCTTAATACACTCAACTAAACTTCTCATTTGTCACTTTGCTGCTTTCTATTAGCAAGAGTTGCCCTTACAACCTTCCCCATGCCGTGCTTCATCCTTATAGAATCCATAGCCCTATCAATCTTTTCATGCTTTTTTTGAGTATCATGTTTATTATTTGTATCGCACTTTTTGCTATCCTGAACTATATCAAAAATTGATATCTGGCCTTTGGCACAATCTTTGTCAAATCCTGAGAGACTTATACCTAAAAGCCTCACAGGCCTGAGTCTGTTCCAGTTTTGTTCCAGCAATCTGCAGCCCGCCTCATAGATATCTTTTGTAATGCAGGTCGGGGTGATACTTGTCTGCCTTGTTACAGCCTGAAAGTCAGAATATTTAATGGTTATTTGAACGGTATTTCCTCTTTTCCCAAACTTTCTTGCTGTTATACCAATTTCTTCTGTTAGCTCCATAAGTGTAGCTTTAGCTTTCTCAATATCCGTCAGGTCCTCCGGCAGTGTTGTTGACCGCCCTATGGACTTCATATCCCCAGCAGTATGGGGCTGTACTAAAGAAAAATCCCGCCCGTTTGCATGATCATGCAACTCATTGCCGTATTTGCCGAACACCTTAAATAATAAACTTCTATCATATTTTGCAAGCTGACCTATGGTCTGTATTCCAAGCATGTTAAGCTTTTCATATGTCTTAGCACCAACACCGTACATGGACTTTACAGAGTGAGGCCAAAGTTTTTCAGGCACATTATGCTGCCATAACTCCGTTATCCCAAGGGGCTTCTTCATTTCAGAGGCCATTTTTGCAAGAAATCTATTTTCAGAGATACCAATTGAGCACCAAAGCCCAAGGGTGTTTTTTATTTCATTCATTATACAGTTGGCCGACTCAGTAGGCTTTCCAAACAGCATTTCTGTTCCTGTCATATCAAGATAAGCCTCATCAATACTGTTCTGTTCAACAATGGGAGTATAGCCTTCAAGTATATCCATTACCTGCTTTGATTTGTATTCATAATAACTATGATCCGGGGGTACAAAAACCAGACCGGGACAAAGTCGAAGTGCATCTTTAAGAACCATAGCAGTTTTAACGCCATAAGCTCTTGCCTCATAGTTTGCAGCAAGTATGATTCCCGCTCGCTTCTTGGGATCACCGGCAACTGCTGCCGGCTTACCAGCAAGGTATGGATTTCTTACCATTTCACAGCTGATAAAAAAAGCATTCATATCAACAAGAAATATTACTTTTTTCATAAAAAACCCATCGCCCTCCCATCATTGTAATATAATTGACATAATTATTAAAATCATATAAAATTATATTATGTGTTACACTTTTCCCAACATATTTCCATTCCATAGTGAATAATAATTTTTTACATTTTTACCTTAATAAATTTTGGTGACTTTATTTAGGCTTCATCATTTGTTCTAGCAATCCTCAACTTAACATTATTTTACCATAAGTTCAATATCCTTAATAGACTTACATTTTATTGTCTACTTAGTACTATAAACTCCATAATACTTAGTAGTGACAGCTATCCTTAAAGTAGAAAGGTTTGGTTTTATGCCTAATTTAAAAGAATATCTTGCAAATTTTAAGAATGATTATCTTTGCACACGCATGAGAAAAGCTGAGTTTATATGCAGCCTTCTATTTATTATTTTATTTTCTGGTTCCCAAATTTTCAATTCTATTGAAGCAAAAGCATATGTAGGACAATTTCTAGCATTTGCTTTAGTTTATCTGGCCTTACGTTTTGGAATTACCGGAATGCTAATATCCCTTGTTTTTAACATAAAAGATATGTTTTTTGTGTTTATAGGATATATGGACACAAAACATTACAGCTTTTTAGTGGGCTTGATATCTACATTTGTGATAGCCATTTGGATATTGGTTGTGGGCATTATTTCAGCAAGGCAGGAAAAGCATCGTAAAGAAATGCAAAGATTAGCAATTACTGATGAACTGACTGGCGTGTTTAATCAGAGGTACTTTCACACAACTCTAGAAAATAAAATAAAGGATTCTTCCAAAAACGGTGATTCAATCGGTTTAATCCTTATTGATATAGACAGCTTCAGAATGTATAGCGATTTATACGGCCATAGCTATGGAGATACAATATTAAAAAATACTGGGGCCATTCTGAAGAGAATTGTACATAAAAATGATATTATTTGCAGGTTCGGCGGAGACGAGTTCGCTATCCTGGTTTTAAATAAAGATTTAGAATCACTCGAAAAAGAAGCAAAAAGATTATATGACGAATACGAGAAGCTTAAAAATGAATATTACAATGACAGCTTTGTAAATAAAATTACATTTTCTATCGGTCTATCCGAATATCCAAGCATTTCAAGCAGCAAGGAAGAATTGATTTCGCATGCAAATATGGCCTTGTACCAGTCAAAAAATATGGGTGATGATAAAGTCCATTTCTACCAGGATATCATGCTTCAGATTCATAAGGGCATGAAGTCGGATGAGCAAATGGTTGGAGTCTTCAAGGGCTTGTTAAGCACCATAGTTGCGAAAGACAAATATACATTCGGACATTGTGAGAGAGTTTCTTCATACGCTGTAATGATAGCTGAGGCAATGGGATTGGAGCTTAAAGAAATACAAGCAATATTATATGCAGGTCTCTTGCATGATATAGGAAAAATCGAATTACCAAAATCTGTTTTAAACAAAATAGGCCGTTTAACCAGCGAAGAGTTTGATTTAGTCCGTCAACACCCTGTAAATAGTGCAAATATTTTACAGCCATTATCCGGTATTGATAACCTGATAGATTATGTAATTCATCATCATGAAAGGTATGATGGCAAGGGATACCCCCATGGTATAGAAGGAGAAAATATCAGTTTGGGTGCAAGAATACTTTGTGTAGCGGATTCTTTTGATGCAATGGTCTCTGACCGACCGTACAGAAAGAGCATGTCTATAGAAGAAGCCTTTCTTGAGCTAGAAAAATGTTCCGGCTCACAATTTGATCCCAAAATTGCAAGTCTGTTTGTTAGACTTATGAGAAACAAAATGTCTATTAAATACAACTATAAGGTTGAAACAAGTTCTATCCCGGAAAAGCAGCCTGTTTTTCAGAAGGTTTGATATAAAATTTACCGTTAGAATTTAGGGGTGATACAAAACTAATTTTTAGTTCTGTATCACCCTTTTCGATATCTTCAAAATTTCATTACTCCAAGCCAAAATAGTCTTCCAATACATAAAAATGTTTAAATAATGGATTACTGAGGTATATATCACAAATATATTTAGCAGAGTCAAATGCATAAAATTATAATATATTCTTGGTGATAGGAGGCATTTATGCAATATAAGGATGAGTTTGAAAGAAGGAGTGAGGAGGAATACATAAAAGATCAGGGCTTGGTGATAGACTATGATGAAATAGCTCGAAGAAGCAAAATTTCAAAGGAAGAATCATTGATATCAAAATGGTACGGTGTTTATCAATCAAGGCAAACCGGAGATTTTATGGCTAGGGTTGTTATCCCTGGCGGTATGCTTACATCCTCACAGGCAAGAAAAGTAGCAGAAGCAGCACAGAAGTATGCTAAGGGGTTAATATCCATTACAACACGTCAGGCCTTGCAGCTCCATACGCTTAAGCTTCCTGATCTGCCCAAACTTATGAGAGACATAAAAAATAATGGGCTTTCTACCTTCCATGGATGCGGAGATGTTGTCCGAACCATTCCTGCATGTCCTCTTGCGGAAACCTGCAAATACAAGAGGTTTAATATACTTCCCCATGCAATCGAGACAATGAAATATCTTACAAGCTTCAGAGACCTTGATAACCTTCCGAGAAAACTAAAAATAACATTTTCGGGCTGTTCAGCTTCTTGCGGTCAACCTTATATGAATTGTATAGGAATTATAGCAATAACAAGACAAAACAAAAACAAGGCTGAAAACGGCTTCAAGGTTGTTATTGGAGGCGGCATGGGCTGGAAACCCTTTGTAGCTCAGAACCTCTTCGGCTTTGTACCGGAAGGCCAAATCAAAGAAGTATGCAGGGCAATTGCACTTTTGTATAGGGATTACGGCGACCGCTATAACCGCAGTACATCGAGACTCAAGTTTGTAGTTGATAGGTATGGGATGGACAGATGCCGTCAAATAGTACTGCAAAACTTCAGCAATGAAGGTTTTGATGCAAAAAAAATCCTGCATGAGGATGTGGCTGACTTTGGTGTTGAGATACCCCCAAGACCTCTAGTTGACGAAGATATCTTCACTGAACCAAACGACAAAACTCAAGTCAGAATTATCATTCCAAAGGGTGAAATAGAAGCTTCAAATCTTAATAAAATAGCAGAGCTTTCGGAAATTTACGGTAACGGAAAGGTATATACCGATAACAGGCAGAATTTGTCTATTCATGGCATAGATAATAATAAAGCACCTGAGCTAAGAAAGATAATTCATGAAACGGGTTTTCAAACAACCGGCTTTTCTACCCTCAAGGATATAGTTTCATGCGTCGGAACATCATACTGCCCCAAGGCTGTAACCTCCACAAGGTCGCTGTATGACCTGCTTATACCCATCGTAAGCAGTAAAAAATACGAATCTATTACAAAAAAGGGGATTATCAATATAACAGGCTGCCCAAATTCATGCTCACCATACAGAATTGCCGATATAGGCTTCAGAGGTATGAGGATCAGGGAGGAATCGGGCTCGGTAGAAGGATATGAGGTATTGGTGGGCGGTGATCAAAGAGATCATGGGAAAGAGCTTGGAGAATTTAAGCACTCGGATTGCCCGGATGTCTTAAAGAATTTACTTGATGATTTCCTCGCAAACCTGGGAAGCACTGAAACCATTAAAAACTATATAGACCGAAAGGGAATAGAATATTTTAAGGAGATCGTTTATATATGAGATATCAATATAAAAAGGCAAAAGCCCCTGTTGAACTATCTGTGCCCCAAGGTTTTGGAATAGAAGCCAGAGATTTTTATTCTCAGAAAACAAGCGTTCCATGTCAGGCAGAATGTCCTGCCATGACCGATGTTTCAGGATATATTGAGAAAATTTCTCAAGGAAAATATAATGAGGCATACGAAATAAACTTGGAAGATAATGTTATGCCCGGAGTTTTAGGCAGAATTTGTGCTAGACCCTGCCAAAAAAAATGCAGGCATAATTGGACTGATATAAACGGCCCAGTTGAAATATGCAGATTGAAACGCTCGGCTGCAGACAGGGCTGCAAGACCAATCAAGCTACCTGCTCCATGGTTTTCCAATACAGGTTTTAAGATTGCTGTAATAGGCGGAGGCCCTGCCGGCCTTGCAGCAGCAAGAGAGCTGATAAGATTCGGTCATAAGGTCACCGTTTTTGAAAAGGAAAATCACCTCGGAGGAATGCTGATAGACGGCATCCCAAGGTTCAGGCTCCCTCTGTCAATAGTAGAAGAGGAAATTGATCAAATAATTTCTACCGGTGTTGATGTAAAAACAGGAAGTTTTGTTGGAAAATCAGAATTGGAAAATATCACTAAAGAGTATAATGCTGTTCTTGTTTGCACAGGGACAACACACCCCAACGTCATAAATCTTCCTGGCCTTAAAGACAATCAATACCTGTCGGGTCTTGAATTTATGAAGCAGTACAACAATGAAAATATAAAGGAATTAACAGGTGATGTAATAATAATCGGAGGCGGCTTTACTGCAGTTGATTCAGCAAGGGCTTGTGCAAGAACTGCTCGAAAGCTTTTAGGTAATACCGGGAACGTTACCATTGTTTATCGAAGAACTGAGGAGTTTTTAGCAGCAGATATGGAAGAAAGGGAAGAAATTGAGAAGGAGAACATTAATATACTCACTTTGTTGTCTCCCCTATCAGTTAATAGCAAGAATGGCAGACTGCAATCTGTAATTTTTCAAAAGAACTACATAAAAAAATCCGTTCATTCTGAAAAGGGTGATATCTTGCCCATTGAAGGAAGTGAAGCAGAACTTAAATGCAATCATCTTATTATGGCAATCGGACAAAAGCAAGATTATTCAATTTTGCCTGATGGAATCAGTATGGCAGAAAAATTCAGAACAACAAGGGCAAATTTATTTACCGCAGGGGATTTTCTAAACGGAAGCCTCAATGTTATACAGTCTATCGCCGATGGAAAGGAAGCAGCACGACTTATTGATAAATACCTTACAAAGGAAGACCGACTGCAAAGGAAGGTCTTAATTGAAACAGCCAATGAAAACGGAGAAACCGGCCGCCAGCGTCACCATGACGTGCAGTTCAATCTGCCTGTCCGAAATATTGATGTAAAGAGCAGGATACCGGGAAATACAGAAGTGGAGAAAGTATACTCCGATAAAGAGACCCAGATTCATTCAACCCGCTGTTATTTATGTCATTACAAACTTGAAATCGATGCTGAACTATGCATTCAATGTAAATGGTGTATTGATGTATCTCCTAGGGATTGCATCAAGATGGTCTCCCAATTTGAATATGATGACAACGGAACTATAATAAAAGCCCATACCGCTGATAAAATTGAGGATTCTACATTTATATGGATTGACAACAAGAATTGTATACGCTGCGGTCGCTGCCTCAGAGTATGTCCAACCGGTGCCATAAGCATGAGGAAAACAAAACTAATGGATTGCCCTAACAATCTTTAAAGTTTTTATATAGATACCGAACTGCATATAACTTTACTGTTCGGTATCTATATAAAAGGTGGATACTATCAATATCCGGTTACCCTCTCACAAATTTATTGCTTTTTTGTAATATTTATAAAATATTTCATATCAACTCCATAGGAAGAATCAAATATTACTGTTGTAGTTCCTGCAGATAGAGCCTTAAAAGTCCAGGTACTCCGTGCAAAAGCATCAGGGTAAGGTATCGTTCCGGTTGTTTTTGATACAAATTTAATATTGCTGTCGCCACTTACGACTTTATATATCCAGGTTATACCCGCAATGCCGCCTTCATTTAAAGCTATTTGAATATTGTCATCAACCTTGGCACTTATATATTCCATATACATAATTGAAGGCTCTGGATAATCGCTCTCTAGTCTGTTAAAGTTTTTAGCAACAATTATTACATCCATCATATTTACTACATTATCATCATTCAAATCAGCAGCTTCATTAAACAGAGCATCGTTAACCGTGTTATTGAAGGCTTTTGCAATGCCCATGATATCGCTCATATTTATGCTTCCATCAGCATTAACATCTCCTGAATACATGAATATCGGCTGTTCAATTGAGCCAACTTCGGTGTCTTCAATAAATGCTATATATGGTACTGTATTGGTCAGGTAGCCTGGTTTGGTTACCTTTATAGTATACTCTATATTATGGCTTCTTTCAGGTAGATCATTAAATTCATAGTACCCAAGTGGATTTGTTAATACCGATATGCCTAAACTAGGTATCTCGACCTTAAACCCTGCATAAGAGCTTTTGTTACTACCCTCGGGCTCAGGTTTTATAAACCCGCATAATTTAAACTTTTTTGCCGCAGTTGGCGTCGGTATGGGTGAAACTGTTGGCGTGATGGATGATATAGGTAGCATAAACCTTCCTTTCTCATGCAATCCATAGTTGTTTATGGTATATGTAATAAGAAAAACACCGCCTGTTTCAGTCTTTTGCTCTATTGTTTCTGCCCATTCTTCCCCCACCGCCACAGTTCTCCATGCACCATTCATAAAGAAATGCACCGTAAGGTTACTGTCAAAATAATATAGCCCTTCATAAGCATAGGTATTATATGCATTGAGTCTGGTAGCCGCACCTCCTCCGGCTGTTCCGGTTATACTTGTTCCCGAGCCTATGATTACATTGGTATTGGCATTATAGTTGGCAACTTCTATATAGCTGGTTAACATTTTATTTGCGGCCGAATATGTGTAAGTCGGGAAATCTATCATCATTCCAGGCCCCACATTCCCCCTGCCTTCCTTGTAAATGTGGGCATCTACGAACAGGAACTGATTCTTATTTATAGTTGGATATCCGGATATTGGGGATACAGGTACATCTGTGCATGGCATGGATACTACAGGAGTCGGCGGTGGTGCCGTTGGAGTTGTGGGTGCCGGAGATGCTGTGCTTGGAGTGCCAGGTGTTTGTATTGGCGGCTCAGGTGTTGACGTTACCGGTGTAGGTGGTCCGTAATCATAACACTTGATGGACATGATGTACTGGGATTTTTCATACGTATCATCCCCTGCAAACCTCACAGCAATAGTAGCTGTATAGGTTGCATTCCTATCCGCATGTGCTACATAAAATACATTTTGTGAAATACCATCTTCGTTAGTCGTGGTGGTTCTATTCTCAACATAGACTGACTGTGCATCCCATGTAATGGGTTTGTTCTTCAATGGATTCCCATTAATATCACTCAAAGATATTGTTAATCCCTGTGCACCAGCTAAAGTAGGCCCCACAGGTACATTTATTGGGTTTGTCCACGTTATTGCAGTCGATATTTTGGCAGATACAGAATTCTCTTCGCCTGATACTACCAACGGTACACTTAGCATCAATATGACTGTCAGCATTAGAACTATTCCCTTCTTGAATTTTAGATCAAGTCTCATTGATATTCCCCCTTTAAAAACATTTATAAATTTATATTTCCTATAAGATTTACAATAACAACGCGTCAACAATGCTTTACTAAGTATATTTTTATTATATATAAACCTTCCAAAATTTACAATACTATGTTGAAATTTTACTGTACGAAACCAATCTGTCAATCAGACTGTAGTCATCTTTAATCCAATAATTCCTGCAAGAATCAAAGATAGAAATATAACCCTAGATATGTTTAGCGGCTCGCTAAAAAGCAATATTCCCAGAATTACAGAGCCTAAAGCACCAATGCCTGTCCAAATAGCATATGCAGTCCCTAAAGGAAGTGTCTTTATAGATATTGATAATAAATAAAAACTTATCACCATTCCCCCAAACGTAACCAGTGATGGGAACAGCTTAGTAAATCCTTGAGAATACTTGAGCCCAATCGCCCAAACAACCTCAAAAATCCCTGCAATAATAAGATATATCCAAGCCATGTATTCACCCTTTTCCATATAATAACTAGTGCATTTTCCTAGATATTTAGATAACAATTAACACAGAAAACCTGACCTTCTCCACTATCCTTCGAAGCCTGGGATAATTCCTTATTACACTTGGAGCAATATATTTTGATTGTCTCCTCTGGCTCATCATCTGATATATACTTGGAGCAAGATAGTTCACATTCACCTGCTTCACATTGCAAGCAATCTTCCGAAGGATACCCGAATTCACACTCATATTCCAATATGGCACCATCTTCGTTTATAATTCCCTTTAAATTTATGCAACTGCTGCAAATACACTGTTTCATTTAAATCCCCTTTTCTAAATTAATCTTTTAATAGCAACCATGACATCATAATAGTATTATTATAAATTTAGTGTTTTATTATAAGTATCACACTCTTCCAAACCTATCTACCACTTCTTCAATCATAGCTTCACGTTGCTTGTGAGACCAGTTCACAATACCTGTTTCATATACACTGCCACCTTTGGATTGGCAAGCTTTTTTCATCTTATTTATAGCGTTGTTTCCTCCTAAAAGCTTGAAGCGTAGCTGCTGTGTTACAAAACAGCCTATTTTCTTGCCTTGCAACGAAGGTACCTGCGACAAATAGAGTTTCATTATTGGAGAAAGGGAAAAAGCCCAAACAGGAGCACCAAAAATAAGCACATCATATGTCTTTGTATCCGGTATGTCCTTTAACACAACATTCCTTGCTTCTTTTGGATCCCCGTTTACTGCTGTGACCTGCTCAAGGTTTACTATATGTCCTGATGCCGTAAGCTTCTCCTTAAGTTTCTGTGCAACAGAAAGTGTGTTGCCAGTATATGAGTGAATTATAATTCCGATTTTCATAGCTGCCTCCTCCATTTGTTATGAATTAATAATAATTATATATTATCACCATTATCATTATTTGTCAGTTTTAATCTCAAAAACCCAGGGTCCTTTCATTATTGTGTACATTTCACTGAATTCAAAAAATCACTCTTATATAATACTACAAATAAATACCGTCATTTCTCCAAAAAGTATCTACAGAGATTTTCCTTCCATATCTGAACAATAAATAAAAGGCCGACTCGTAAGTTTGAGCCAGCCCTCTTTGATAACAACTCCAATCTATTAAATTTGATTATTTCTATATTTTTCAACCAAATCTGTAAGCTTATAATTGCTTCTTTCAACTACATCCATGAAACCCTTTATTACTTCTGCAAAGCTGTCACCGGGATTACTTGCAGCAAATTCTTTATATACAGCCCGTGTCTTCTCAGCCATCATCTTAGTATCATAACTGAAAAGAGGTGTATTATTGCATCCGAACAGCGAGAAAATCACATACTTTTTGTACAATTCCTTTACATCGTTCTGCTTTGCCGAATCCTTAAACCTGTTAATGAATTCACCTTGTACCTGTGCCCTTCTAAGTACTTCATCAAAACCTATTACAAGTGCTGCATCCTTTGCCGGAACCTTATTGGATTCTGTTGCCATAATATCTACATATTCCTTCAAATCGAGAGTCAGATATGGTTTATATTTTTTATAAAATTCATAGTTTATTGTGGGGAAGAACATTCCTTCTGCTGTCTCAACACGATATCCGCCGGCTTTTGTTTCATCCAGCAGCTTTTTTAATACGCTGTCCTTGGTTTCATAGATTTTATTAATATCAAAGTCTTTACTGTATTCTTTACCAAATTTTACCTGAATGTCACCTTTATAATACTTTTCTTCCAGCTTGGGCAGATAAGCCTTTTGAGCCTTTTCAAATTCAATCGCCATCAATACCGCATCTGAAGTGGAAACAAACTCGATATTTCCGTCGACGAATTTTGCTACATCAGATATACTGGATGACTTTGCTATAATGCCCTTAAAATCACTCATTATTTTATTTTTATCCTGGCCGTTTTTCCCTTGGTTTTCTCCTGATGATCTTTTAATGCTCATCAATACATTTTGCTTGTAGCCGTTGGTTGTATATTCAAGCTCAACCCTATCACCTGTTTTTAAAGCCAGCTTATCAAAACCCGGTCTTACTTGTTCGGAAAACCTGAATGCTGCCGCTTCTTCTTCGCCTGAAGACTTTATAATCTTGATTTCAATGCTATTGCCATCTATAAGCCCTGTATATATTCCCATTCCTTTTTGGATATCTCCGTCTTTAACTGTAGTAGTTGATGTGCTAGACGGTTGAGTATTTCTGGAGTCAGTATTTTTCGCATCACTTCCGCCCTTTGACCCTGATATAAAATAGTTCTGGGCTTTTTGTTTTACTATCTCCTCCAATTCAGCAGAATTGGTTCTGGTGAGTATTTTTTCTTGATATTCCTTAGGAAACAGCTCTTTAATAGACGATGCATACTGTTCTCCATCCTTTGGTGCCTTATAATCAAGAACGGTATATTTATTATCCCTGTCCACACTCATGATTAACACAAGAGGGATACTAAGTCCTGCCCCATTTTCCAGCTTCCCGTCGGTGTATTTATATTCCTGCTGGACGCTCCAAATATAGGCATATGTTTTGCTATCCTTTATTTCATGTCCGTAAAGTTCATGGGCTTCAAAAACAACACCTCCTATAGCCTTAAAATCAAACTTCTGTTCAAGATAGGTGCTGATTGCATCATCAATGTTGTCCTGTTTGTTGGATTGCTTGGGGTTTTTATCTTCCACAACAGCAACTTTATCAACTTCCATTTGGGGTACCGAGGTTATATCTCCGCAAGCAGTACTTAATAGAAAAACTGTAGATACTAAAATTAAAGCTTTCTTTTTCATATAGTCCATCCCCTTTTCACTGTAGAATCTTCTTATACTTGATTACAATTACTTTTAATCAAGCATCAATTAATCTTGTTATTTATATTCTAACAGCAGTTTTTCTCCAAACAGTTTCAAGGTTGTAACGAAATTGTAACGATTGTTCCTTCTCCCTCAGGGCTATCAATATCAAGCTTTCCTCCATGAGCATCAATAATTTCCATACATATTGAAAGTCCCAAACCATTTCCTCCAAGTTTCCTGCTTCTTGATTTATCAACTCTATAAAATGGTTCTGTAATGCTTTTTATATCATCCTTTGGTATCCCTATCCCGTTATCCCTTATCTCAATAAAAACACCCTGTTCCCTCCAAAGCTTTAATTTAACAAGAGAACCTTCGGAATACTTTATTGCATTATCTATAATATTTATTACCACTTGTTTGATCTTTTCCCCATCCACTCTAGCCCTAATATCCTCTAGCTGATAATCAATCCCTATACCAAACTTTCCAGCCCTATCCCTCATCAGCTCTACAGCTTTAATAATAACATTCTTTAAATCTGTTTCCTTTTTCGTGACAGAAAACTCATACTGATTGAGCTGGGACAGATCAAGAAGGTTATTTACCATATTTAAAAGTCTTTTGCTTTCGTCTATTATATAGGTATAATATTTTTTGCGTTGTTCCTCTTCATTTACTCTGCCTGAAAGATCTGCATACCCAATAATATTTGTAAGAGGAGTTCTTATTTCATGAGTTACACTATCGATAAACTTCTTCTGTTTTTGCTGTTCATCTGTAAGCCTGTCAATCATATCTTTGATATTTCTGCCCATGTCATTAAAGGAATGAGCCAGTTTTTCTATTTCATCTCCGGTTTTTACCCCGCCTATCTCATTGAAATTACCCTTTGAATATTCCTTTGTTGTAAGGGTTAGCTTTTCTAAAGGCTTAATCATCCTGTATGAGAAAAGATAACTTAAAACTAGCGACACCGAAAGAGCAAAAACAAGCAGGATAACGAGGGTTATCTGAAGGTTTCTTTTCATACTGTCCGCTTGGTAAAGTGAATACTCCAAGCTAACAGTTCCTATTACTGAACCTTTAACTATGATTGGAAAAGCCATCAGCAGCTTCCTGTTTGGGCTTTCCGAACTAATCAAGTAGACTTTTTTGCCTTCAAGTGCATTCTTCTGCATTTCATTGGCAGAAGCTTTGTCACTGCCTGAAATCTCCACACCACAGCCCGATTGCAGCCTCAGTTTTTCTTCAAGTGAATTAATGTTAAGTTCTAATGAGACATGGGGTTTTTCACTGATCTTAAGGTATTCTGTAAGATATTGCTCTGTAAATTTGCTTTGACTTAAAACGTACTGGTATGAAGTATATAGATTAAAGTTATCAATTGTCCTTATAATTATGATTCCGCTAACAAGCAATATTGCTACAATAATAAACATATTCATGGAGATAACCTTGAGTCTCAGTTTCATTTTATTGGCTCCTTATACCTATATCCTATTCCAAAAACAGTTTCAATGCAGCCGCTGTATTTTCCTAGCTTTTTCCTAAGACGCTGTATATGAATATCGACCGTCCTCGAATCTCCAAGATAATCATACCCCCACACAGTGTCAAGAAGCTGCTCTCTTGTAAAAACCCTCTGTACATTGTTGGCAAAAATGAGAAGCAGTTCAAACTCTGTTGGGGTAAGATCCAGTTCTTTACCAGCCGCAAGTGCTATTCTGGTCTGCTCGTTAAGACTTATTATCTTGTTACCTGAACTTTTTTCATTACCAATATGCTGTATGGAAACTTTCTCAAAGCGGCGTATGACAGCCTTTATTCTTGCAACAAGCTCTCTGCTATCAAAGGGCTTTATAATATAATCATCCGCCCCCATCTCGAGCCCTACAAGCTTATCTGATATATCGCTTTTAGCAGTCAGCATAATAACTGCAGTGCCTGTCCCCTGAAGGCACTTACATACATGAAACCCATCAAGCCTGGGCATCATCACATCAAGCACAACCAGATCGGGCTTGTAGCCGTCACAAATTTCAAGGGCAGAGACACCATCATGGCATACCTTTGTATCAAAACCCTCCAGCTTGAGATTTTGCTCTATAAGGTTTGCTATTAGCTCATCATCATCTACTATTAATATTTTATGCACCTTTCAATCCTCCAGCTATTTTGAATTATCAATCACACAAATTATTATATCATATAGTATAGTTGTGATTAAAAGCACACAAAAATTCAAAGGTCTTTTTGGCTTTTAAATTATTTTGTATATATGTAATTTTTTGTGGAAAATCATTAAAGGTTTATGATATAATTATTTTATTGGTTTTTAAAAAATTACAATTAATATTAAAGTTACCATTTATATATAAACTTAAACCATGATAAGGCAAACCTATTGAAAGGTAGGGACGCAAAGCCATGAATCTGTGACATTTTATTGTTATGATAGTCAGGCTGCCGGGTTTTTAACCTAAAGGGCTTGAATTTTGTTTCTTGCCTTTTTATTTTTGCCAATCAATTATTCTTATCAAAGTAAGATGTATTTACTAAAGTTCGTACTATTTATAACTGGGTGATAATATGACCGAAATAAATATTCCTGCGGATTTTCTCATGAAGCATTCCTCATGGGATTGTGGAAAACAGACTCTTTTGCGAAGGCTGTTTAAGAATAACAAGTATATAATTGTTCCAATACTATTCTATTTGGGAGTTGTATCCTACGGCTTATGGGGATTTTTTACCAGCAACCGTTCTACCTTTGCCCTTTGTAGTTCTTTAGTCTTTATGCTTTCTTCAATCATATCCAATGTACTTCATCCTAAGTCAAAACTCAGATTAATTTTCGCATGTACCTGTATAGCTTCTATCCTCATTACTATAGCAATGTTCACGGTAGATACAATTTATGTAATTGCCATAGGCTTTTTTATTCCCGTTTTTGCACAATATTTGTTTCGAGACTTTGTTTTTTCAAATCTAACTGGAATTATTATTGCTTTTATTTTTCTGACCCGCAGAATTCATGAATCCACACATGTTATTACCGTATATATATCAGGTATAATTATCGTCAGTGCACTATATTCTTTAGTGTTTTACCTTATAATAAACATAAAGAGCGAGAGGGATAAGTACCACAAAGTAAGCATGATGGATTCATTGACAGGTCTGTACAACTTAAACAGCATAATTGAAATCGGACAGGACATGCTGAATAAGCAATATAATGTATCATTAATGGTCATTGATATGGATCATTTTAAGCACATTAACGATACATATGGCCATATGACAGGAAACAAAGCTCTTGTATTCATTTCAGCCCTAATAAAAAAATGCCTTGAAGGCCTTAGCTATACAATGGGACGATTGGGGGGAGATGAATTTATAATTTTAATCAAGGACCTGGATTTGGTTAAGGAGCGTAATCTCAATGAAAAATTACGCAATACATTAAAAACCAGCATTTTTATATCTGATCCCAATGCACATCCTATTAGATTATCTTGTTCTACAGGTATAGCACACTCAAGAAATGAATCCGAAAAGAAAATCGAAATACTTCTTCATCGTGCAGACATGAGAATGTATGAAAACAAATATGGAAGATTTCAAATTGATATAGGATTGGAAGCTGGAAGTGAACTGCTTCCTGAACGCTGTCTTCAAGTAATCAATGCTATGAAAGAAAAGGACATGTACACTTTTATTCATTCCAGATTTGTTGCAAACTTTGCTAAAACTTTGGGAAATGCATTGAATCTTCCAAAGGCTTTTGTCCAGGATTTATATATCGCAGGCTGGATCCACGATCTTGGGAAACTTTTTATTTCATCGGAAATTCTCCGCAAACAGTCATCACTGACAAAGGCGGAGTATGAAATTGTTAAGAATCATGTTACTGACTGCATTTGCCTAATAGAAATATTCGAAATATCCAGTACTGTCAAAAATGCGGTCAAGTATCATCATGAGCGTTATGATGGTAAAGGATATCCTTTTGCAATGTCAGATAAAGACTTACCGCTTGAAGGAAAGATACTGGCAATAGCTGATATGTTCTCTGCTCTAACTGTCAAGCACGTATATAAAGATTCTCTTTCGTTTAAAAGTGCTGTTAATGAACTTAAGAACTGCAGAGGAAAACAGCTGGATCCCAAGCTGGTTGATGTGTTTCTCAAATGTCTTAATAAAACCATAGTATAATCAAAAAATATAATCAAAAAAGCCTTTTAGAATAGCTTCTTAATCAATCTCTATTAAAAAACCTTATCTATTATATTTAAAAACATAGAAATAAACGGAGAAATTGATCTTGATGGTACTATTTGCAAAGAAACTTATAATTTTAGCCTCTATGACATTTTTTGATAAAAAACAGACCAAAACCAGGTTTATTTTTTTATATAAAAATGTTATACTTATAATATAAAAGTGATATCAAAATAATATCATAAATTAAATTAAAGGGGCGAGGAAAATGAAAGAATTAAACAAGGAAGTGTCATCAGGTCTATTAATGTTTTTTGTAGACATCTTAATGCTCTTAGCATCTATCGGGGGTGTAGTCTTGGGGATAATAAAGACTAACACAGATCCTTCACCACTTTCCGTAGGGTCAATAATAGGCGGTGCTGTATTGTTTGTAGTATGGTGCATTTTTACAGGTGGATTTTTTACTCTTCAGCCAAACGAAGCTGCTGTGCTTATTCTGTTCGGCGAATACAGAGGAACTGTTAAAAAGCCAGGCTGGCACTTTGCAAATCCATTCTTCACAAAGAAGAAAATTTCGCTTCGTTCAAGAAACCTAAACGGTGACAAGCTTAAGGTTAATGACGAAGCAGGTAACCCTATTGAAATTGCTGCTGTTATTGTATGGAGAGTTGAAAACACATTTCAGGCAGTATTTGATGTTGAAAACTATGTTGACTATGTAAAAGTGCAAAGTGAGTCTGCTATAAGACACATTGCAGGAATGTACCCTTATGACATAACCGACCAAACCCATAATATCTCCTTAAGAGGCAGTGCCGATGAAGTTTCCGAATCGTTAAAGAATGAGCTTCAGGAAAGACTCGGTAAAGCCGGAGTTATAGTTGAAGAGGCTAGGCTCAGCCACTTGGCATACTCTCCTGAAATTGCAGCTGCAATGTTGCAACGTCAACAGGCGTCAGCTATAATTGCAGCAAGACAGAAAATTGTTGAAGGTGCTGTAGGGATGGTAAGAATGGCTCTTGATAAGCTTAATGAAGATGGAATAGTTGAACTTGATGAAGAAAGAAAGGCAGCTATGGTTAGCAATCTTCTGGTTGTACTGTGTGGTGAACGTTCAACCCAGCCGGTAATTAATACAGGAACACTTCATAATTAAGGTTGTGATTAAAAATGGCAGAAAAAAAGACCGTACTATTAAGGCTAAATCCCAAAACATGGGAAGAGTTAAGCAAGTGGGCCGAGGAAGAATTCAGGTCAATAAACGGCCAGATTGAGTTCATATTGCATGAAGCAATCATAAAGAGGCGGAAAGTAAAACCCGCCTCTTTAGAGGATGAAAAAGAAGCTAATAAAACTTAGTGTAAGGCAATAAATTGGTGTTAATAATACCTACCATGCTTTGATCGGGAGTGGTTTTTATGTTAAATATGGCAGAAAAAATTATTTTACTGACTTTGGATAATACTAGCGGAAAAACCTTCGCTAAGGCTACCTACTTAAAAAGATATGGACTTTCGGCAGCACTATTATTCGAGCTAATGGACAGAAAAAAGATTCAACTGCAAGGAAAAAACCTCATTGCAGTTGATGAATCTCCAACCGGTTATGACATTCTTGATAAGGCCTTTGAGGTAATCAAAAAATCAAAAAAACTTAACAGGTGGATATTTAGTAATGTAGCATTTAAATCCAATATAAGAAAGGAAATTCTAAAGTCCTTTATCGATAGTGGCATAGTAAAAGAAGAGGAAAAAAGGTTCCTTGGCTTTATTCCCTTAAAAAGGTATCCTATAACCAATGAATTCGAGAAAAGAAATGCAGAGATGGAGATTAGGAATGTGCTGCTTGAGGAAAAAAACGATACCTTTTCTTCAGTTTTTTTATCAAGCATAGTTGTTGCCTGCAGGGCAGAAAGCCTTATACTTACAAAAGAAGAGAAGAAGAAAATAGCCGGTAATCTAAAACTGATAGCAAAGGGTAAATACTATAAAGCCGATGATGAGTTTTTATTGAATACGGTAAAAGCAATAAATATGGCTATATCTTCCGAGTCTGCCGGATAATTTTTTCAAATAGGTATTGCTTTTTTTTTCACCAGGTGGTATACTATTTTAGCAAAGTTAAGTTTGCAAAGTAAATATGCCGAAGTGGTGAAATTGGCAGACGCACTGGACTCAAAATCCAGCGATAGTGATATCATGTCGGTTCGAGTCCGACCTTCGGCACCAAGTAAATTAAAGGGTTTCAGTTAATAACTGAGACCCTTGATTTTTTTTTGCATCAATTTTGCTACCAATTTTTTTGTTTTATTAGTATAGTATATATTCAGCCAGTATAGAGAAACACTATAGTTTACCATAAGAAATCCAGCGTAGGTAACTATATGTTGGTTCGAGTCCCACCTTCGTCACCAAGGGTTAAGAAGATTTTCAATTCTCTTAAACCCTTTTATTTTACCTCTTTTTCTACAACCTATCTATTTCTCTACCGAAAACTTTTATAAACATTTCTGGCATGGCTCATAGAGTCAATCCTCTACATATAATTTCAATATTATTTTTTCCAAACAGCTTTGAATCTGCCTTGTACGCTCCTTTGTCGTATGAGAAACACACCTTAATAAAAATTTTTTTATATCAGTGAGATAGCTTTTAATTGTCATTATATAATCCATATATCAATAAATTCGGGATAATTTTTCCCTGCTAATAAAATTGTAAATTGAAAGAAGGTGAATTAAATGTAAAAAGCAATAATTGCATGTCAAGTTAACAAATTACTAAATTTTATCAAGGAGGGTCCAATAATTATGAAGAACAGTTTGTTTTTAAAAAAGCTATGTACATCAATCTTTTTCACAGCAATTATTTTACTTTGTTATTGGGTTATAGCAAATGCTGCCATACTCGAAGACGAATCAAATGGTGGAAATAATACAATGAGTGCAGCAAATATACTTCCCAGGAATTATTTAAATCAATTAGTTAAAGGAAGTATTGGCACTTCCCAAGACATAGACTATTTCAAGTTTACTCCTACCACAGATATAAATCTTTCATTTGATTTATCTGCAGATTTTGCCGGATATAAAACAAACGTAGAAATATATCAACAAGGGCTGGTCAACAGGTGCAATTACGGAAATGTTCGATATGATTATTCTGTAAAGAAGAATACATTAAAATTGCTTTACAGTTTTAAAGCTAATAATACGTATTATATTTATATTTCTAATAACAACTCCGGTTTTTTCGGATATAATTATGAATTTGTTTTAACTGAAACCAGCTATGAATGCGAACCCAATGACACACTTGGTTCAGCTATTGGCAATCCTTTCTATATGATTACTATGGGTACTATTAACGGTGAAAACGATGTTGATTATTATTCGTTTATTCCCTCAAATAGTGGAGGATATACTTTTGATATATCAGACTCTTTTAACGGCCAATATCTACAAAGTTATTTATATGATAAGGATTCCAATTTAATTGATGGAGGAATTGGAGCAACTAAATTGATTGGAGACAGCCTTAAAGCTGGACAAATCTATTATATAAAAATATGCCCAAACGGTTCAAATGGAATATCATATGGAATAGTGGCAAAGTTTTTAAGACCTCAATATGATGAGGTTGAAGCCAACAATAGCTTTAATTTGGCTTGTCCACTATCGAATGATTACTACAAATTGAATAATGCAAACTTAAGCAGTTCAAGCGACTTGGATTTTTACAAATTCATCCCTGAGTCAAATGGGAAATATACTATTGAATCAAAAGAGACATTGAATACTTTGGGGCAGCTATACAATAGCAGCATGGAGTTGATCACATCCAATGATGATGATGGAGATGCATCCAACTTTAAAATTAGCAACTATAGCTTTACAGCCGGTCAGACATATTATTTAAAAGTCTCAGGAACTACAACAGGTGATTACAAGCTAAAGATAACTCCTCCCGAAACTGTTGGAATCGATATGGAGGGCAACTCTTTATCAACTTCAAAACAGTTTACAGGCGGTTTGTATAGTGGTGCTATAAATAAAGTGATATAGACTTTTTAACATTTACTGTACCTACAAGCGGTATCTATACAATTGAAAGTACAAGTTATATGGATTTAGATGGTGCTATTTATAATAAAGACAAGCAGCTTCTTACATATGATGAATATGATTATGATGATATTGAAGATGTCAGATTTTGCATGTATTTAAATGCCAATGAGAATTACTATTTGGAAGTTAGTCCTGCAAATGGAGTTACAGGAAACTATAAAATCAGTGTGACATCAGGTAGGACGTTAAATGTCCCCAAATACAACCAGCTTCCATATACTAATTTATGTTGGGCTAATTCGGCTGCCATGATTATTTCTTACTATAAAAACGATACTCAAAACCGTGCTCTAGATATAGCCAAAAATAGTAAAAACAGCAATTTACCATATGTTTTCAATGATGGCTCATCTCCTCAACCAATAGTAGATGCCGTCCGTAATTATGTGGGACCGTCCTATAGTTTAAATCAACTTACATCAGTCTCTGATGCTGATAAGTTTACTTTTGAAATGGTTAAAGCATGTATAGATAAGAGTAATCCTTTAGTTTATTATCTCAAATGGAAACTTGTTTGGGGTTCACATTTCCATGTTATAGTTGGCTATAAATCACAAAATGGTACTGATTATATTATATATAATGATCCCCTCGATGGTAAGCAACATATGATGACCTTTGATCTTTATAGAAATAATGCTGAATGGGGATATTATTGTTCTTATGCACTTCAGAATTAAAACTATCACTAAATACGACTTACAGCGATTATTTAAGAACATATCATTAAATTAATCATTACACTAATTAAAAAGAAGGAGGAAAAAACAAATGAAAAAAACAAAAAGATTATTATGCTGTTGATGACAGTAATAATGCTTAGCCAGATTTTTTTCAGTTCAAGTATGTCATTTGGGGCACAGTTAGTAGGAGATATAAATAATGACTCAGTAGTAAACATGCAGGACGTTTTGATTATTGCAAAAGCATTTAACACAACTAAAGGTCAACCTTATTATGATTTGACATGTGATTTGAATAATGATGGTATGATTAATATGGGTGACATATTAAAGCTTGCCGTTAATTTTAATAAATCCTCTGATGATTATCCAACATCTGATGACCAACCTGCCAATGTGACATATGAATACGATGGTGTGGATGGTGAATATATATATTGCAATAATCCTGAAGGAATAAATAATACAACTCATTATTTAGCTGATCATGGAGAAGTCATTTACAAGACTAAAACACACGGAAAAAGATATGCCACAGTATTTATGCAGCATTTAGGAGGTGAAGGGGTAGGACGTCTGAAGTTTGGTGTTTTACTTACTAATAGTAATCCTGGTTCGGTAAATATCAGAATATCAAATCAGATGTTTGGAGGTATGAAACAACTTAACCCAAACAATACTCCTACTACTACAGTAGATTATCAGAATATTACAAGGACGAATGATTACCGTAAATACTTTGGGGGTACAATCAATAATCCTATTGATGTATATGGAGATGTTATCGATGGTAAGTTAGATACAAAAATAAAATCAGGTTATAACGGAACAACAGATATAACAATACCTAGTAGCAAGAGTATCTGGTTGATGGGTGGACCATCAACAGTAGAAGAATTTTTCAATGAAGGTAAAATGGAAATGGGATTTGTAAACGGAATGGCAAAATTTGAAAAGCTCACAAATTTAGAATTGGACGTAAAAGTTGTTGCATACACATCCTCAAACATAAATGCTGTAAAGACCGCTGAAAAATATCCAGGATGGACCTGGTGATTTCCAGAATCAGTTATGTATATGTTCCCAACCTTGTCAAATATTATCCCATACGGCTGGTAAAAAGTGGGGTTTATCCCTTTGAGACTTATGTTGCAGAAAGCCTCTGGACTTATTTTGTAAATCTCTTCACTATATACTGATGTTTGACATAGAATTATTATGCATATTATTAATGACAAGAATCTTATGAATCCTTTGTTTAACTTCACTTTTATCTTCTCCTTGCAAATTATGATGAACCTCTAACCGGTAAAATTGTACTTTCCTACCAAGTTAATATTGATATTAACATTTTTTCTTATTCTATTCAACTGTTTCATACCGCTAAACGTTGATCTCCCATTAAATATATTAACTACATTTTCCTTCTACCCTTCTTATGAAATTTTACGTAAAATAATAAAATAATTTGTCAAAAATATTGCAAATTATTACTATATAGCGTAGTATAATGTTAGTTTTCCATATATTAGGTCTGGTTTTATTTTATCTTTATATATATTTCTGAATATAAAAAATTTTAGAGGGAGATTGAAACATGAAAAAAAAGGTTATGTTAAAAGAGAAGCTTTTAAGGGTATCTATTGGCCTTATCGCACTATTTACAGCCACAATATTTTTGGTCACCAACAGAAATGTTAACAATTTAGTAGAGCAAAACATATCCGCAAAGTTGGATTCCATTTCAAGTTTGGGGATGGAAATCATCAAAAGTACATACGCTGGTGATTGGGATGTAAAGAATGGCAAGTTATTTATAGGAGATAACCTGGTAAGCAATAATTTTGAAGCTTTAGATGCAATAAAAGAAAAAACCGGGTCACTTACAACCTTATATCTTGGAGACGAAAGCGTAGCAACAAGCGTGATGGATAAGAACGGAGAAAGGATGCATGCATCCAAGGTATCAAGCCAAGTGGCTGAAAGCGTTCTAACAAATGGAGACGCTTTTGAGGGAACGGAAAATGTACTTGGTGAAACATATGCTTCAAAATATGTACCTATAAAAGACAAAATGGGCCAAGTAATTGGAATATGGTTTGTCGGTATACCAAAAAGTGATATTGAAAGCCAGGGCGGTAAAATATTTGAAATGATGGCTTCTATCGTTGTTATTTCTATATTGTGCGGTATGCTAGGCTGCATAATATTAGTGATTTATTCAAAAAAATATCTTAAAGATATAGATACACTTAAGGTTTCATTTCTTGGGTCTAATTCAAACAGCAAAAATGCACAACAAAAGGTTTTAACGATGTCATTACTCCTTATAGGAACATTTATTGTGATTTGGGTAACTATACAGGGTTTCACGATTGGCAGTGTTGTTAATAAAATTGTTGATAATAATATAAAAGACATGCTGAATACCGGCTCGGAGTTGGGGTATATGCTTGTTGACGAGAAGTATAAGGGAGATTGGTCATTTTTTGATAATAAGCTGTATAAAGGAACAACTCCTTTAAATGATAATTCCATGATAGTAGACACAATCGGATCAAATACAGAATCTCGTTCAACTATATTTATGAACGATACAAGGATTTCTACAAATATCCTAAAGACCGATGGGACAAGGGCTATAGGAACTAAAGCATCTGATGAGGTTATAGAAACTGTCTTAAAACAGGGCAAGGAATTTACAGGAGAAACCCTGGATGTGGACAAAAAATGCATTACCAAATATACACCACTTAAGGACAGCAACGGTGAGATAATCGGTATGTGGTTTATAGGAGTTGACAAAAAATTTATCAATAATCAAATAGTGGGTTTGAGAAAGCCCATAACACAAATAAGTATATTTGCCATTATAATAGCTTTTATAACGTTTTTATTCTTGTCTAGGAGGATGGTATCAGATGTTGAAAACTTTGATGTCAGATTGTCAGCCTGAGTACAAATAATTCCCAATATGAGCGGATACCAATGGCTTAAGAAGGTCTTCAATCCTCTTAAGCCATTTTTCTTACTTTTTTCAACAAACTTCAAGAATCCATCCTTTTCTTTTTTATCAAATATAAGTAAAAATTGCTTCTATTCGTGCAGTTATTTCTGCCTGGCCTGTTTGAATAGGTGTAGTAGTATCAGCAGATGTGTGTAATACAAATGGTTGTGGCTGAATATTGCATTGATAACTTTCTTCCATAATGCGAATAGGCACTTGGGAAACTATGACATTTAGCCGCCTTGCTATAGTTTTTGCTTTAATTAATGCATCATCAATTGCAGCTGTGAGTGCTTGTTGGTAATATATTGATGGCTCTGACACAATAAAATTAATATCATTCACCGTGTTAGCTCCACTTGAAACAGCTTTATCAATAACTTCTCCAATCTTATCCATATCCTTTACAGTAATTTTTAATATATGCGTGACATTATAGCCCCTGAATACTTGTTTCCCCTCAATAAAATCATATTGCGGGTTAATAGTATAAGACTGGGTTTCCATATTATCAGATGATACCCCTAACTTCACAAGGCTATTAATAATTTCGTTGACCTTTATTGAGTTTTGTTCCTGGGCTGATTTCAATTGCATATCCTCTGTCGTAACCCCCAGTAGAATAATTGCTGTATCTGGCTTTACCTTAATGCTTCCATTCCCGTCTACCTTCATCTTGCATTGGAAATAACCATTACACGTATGAAATCCTTTAAAATAGATACTATAGATAGTCTGAGGGGTTTGTGCCCTTAATCCGGGTATGTATGACATAATTTTTCACTCTCCACCTGGAAAATTGTTAACACTAAATTATAATCTCTATATATTATGTTAACTATTGTGCAAATGTTCAAACATAATTATATCACTATTGTAAAATACCCTATTTACCTTTGAAACATTTTTAAAATTCTAAGATAGTGATTAGCTTCACGCAAAACATGATCACCGAGCAGCGGATAAGCTATTGCCTTTATGCTGCAATCAATAAGACCTTTGGTACCGACAGTTTTAAAATCCCGCAGCTTTGTTGTTGCTTTTAAGCTTTCATCAGTTACATTTGTCAATGCCATTGTTTGATCTAACGCTGCTACAGCTTCTCTTGTCAACTCAGAAAATTCATTTCCAAAGTTGTTTGCTGTTCTGATAAGCTCTACTTCAGAAGGATCAAGAAGGCCTCTGATAAACATTGAATGTTCTGCCATTATCCTATTCCAGAAAACTTCCTGCTCAAGCAATTCTTGCTCTGTAAGTATCGCTTCCCTTCTTTGCAGCTTTGTAAGCATCTTTAAATAAAACTGTGCTTCCCTAATAATGTGATCAAGGAGCAATGGGTAGTTTGTTGTAAACATTCTACAAGAAATAACATTGTTTAAAACAGTTGATTTGAACTGTGCCAAAGCCGATGCTAATGAAATAGCTTTTTGATTCAGATTAAAAATCCTCTGCTCAAGCAATGGATTCCCTATCATGCCAGGGTTACCGACTATGCTTGCTTCTGCTTGCGTTATATTTGAGTTAATCTGAACCCCTGTATAGAAAGCGGATACCTGTTCCGCACTCAAGGTTAATGGAGTCACTAATTCTCCTGACGCTACTACTTCCGGGCTTATAACACCATTAGATAGCACAATGGTTTCAGCTAACAGCCCTTCAAAATGCACTTTAAAGTTATCAGCTTGCTCTGCAAATCTTGCATCTCTTCCAGTAAAACTAGTCTCCAAAAATATTGAGTGTTCTTTTGCAATTCTTGCAAAGAATAAGTTAAGCTCCAATGATAATCGTATATATTCCTCCCTTGACAGCATATATAGCCTCCAAAAAAACAAAATCTTCATGTTATTATTGTATTGAAAGGATATATAAAGCGTTACCAATAATTCGAGCTTTCATGTCTATGATTTGCTGGTTTTTCAAGGTTGAGAGCGTCTTTGTGTGGCATATCCTGGAAAACTATAGAGTGGAAAGAAATTGTGCAATATATATAATTGTGATATAATATAATAAAAATACTAATAGATAGTGCAGTTGTTCCGGTTGGCGGAATATTTCCGTTTCAAGATTTCGGCTTTTTGGGTGGAAAGCTTTTACCTTTAGCTTTTCACTTTTTTAATGTCTAGGGAATTTTTGTAATTCGCTTCAAAAATCCAGGCTCATTTACACTTTCATATATATAAATATCTTGAGCAATAGGGGGCAAAATGGATTCATTAAACGTAATAATTATAATAATTGCAACTTTAATGGTATTTTGTGTGTTTGCAACCAAGTTTCTTACAAGATTCGGTGTTCCAATACTTATTTTATTTATTGGAGTAGGTATGATGCTTGGGTCTGAAGGAATTTTCGGAGTATATTTTGATAATCCTCTACTTACCAGGGAAATTGGTAACATTGCTTTGTGTTTTATAATATTTTCAGGAGGACTGGATTTACGTTGGAGAGTAGCAAAGCAATTGTTAGGAAGCGGCGTACTTCTCTCAACGGTCGGCGTATTTCTAACGGCAGTTTTGGTAGGACTTTTTTCGCATGTATTCACAGGGATGTCATTACTGGAAGGCCTTTTACTTGGGGCTATTGTATCTTCAACTGATGCTGCATCGGTCTTTGCAATCCTTCGTGCCAGAAAAATGGAAACCAAAGGAAATGTTTCACCTCTTTTAGAGTTTGAAAGTGGATCAAACGATCCTATGGCATATATGTTGACCATTATGATTATCGGGTTAATTAATAACCCGCAAGACGGTATATATGCTTATATAGCAAGCTTTTTACAACAGTTTGGTATAGGTATTTTTTTGGGCATTACAATCGGTTTTGCAACTGTCCAGCTATTAAACCGAATACATCATAACATTGAAAGCATGTACCTTGTTTTAGGGATTTCATTGATGTTATTTGCTTATTCAATCTCTTCACTTGCAGGCGGTAATAGTTTTCTAACTGTTTACATAGCTGGCATCATAATTGGAAACTCAAGCTTCGTAAGAAAAACTCGTGTTATTCGTTTTTTCGATGGGCAATCATGGCTGGCACAAATTATACTGTTTGTAACTTTGGGCCTGCAAGTATTTCCCAGCAGACTATTGTCTGTATCAAGCAACGCACTAATAATTTCAATTGTTCTTATATTTGTCATAAGACCGTTGGTTGTTATACCTCTATTATCTATATTTAAGATGCCCTTTAAACAACAATTGTTTATCTCGTTCGTAGGTTTTAGAGGAGCAGCTTCAATAGTTTTCGCTACTTACGCATTGACAGCTGGAATACCTATCGCACAAGATATTTTTGACATGGTATTTTTTATAGCCCTAACATCTTTATTAATACAAGGAACTGCTTTAAGACCAATAGCTAAGTTCCTTGGGGTATTAGAAGATAATAGCGACAATTTCGCAATGTACAATATACATCATTATGTAGATGAAATCTCCGATATACCGCTGCTTGGGGTTTATGTATCAAACAATTCTCCTGCAGTTGGGAAAAGCATTAACGAGCTGGATTTACCTGAAGAAATAAGAATTATTGCCATCAGGCAAAACGAAGGATATGCTACACCAAAAGGTGCTACCATTATCAAATCAGGTGATAGAATGCTGATATCATCAATTAGAGAAAACAGTGTAAAAAGACTTTGTGAAAAATTTAAGTTTGAGATATCGTAATAATGGTAATGCCAAGGCTTGTACTATCAATCTTTTAATGATTAGTTACTCTTCCTGATACCGGGTAATTTTATGTTGTTTACGGTATAGATAGTACTATAGGCTACACCAATAATTATTCCTCCAAAAAAGTTTCCAAGAAGGACAGGTATAAAATTATCTACCAATCCGCCAAGTGTTATATGGGAGACAATACCACCAGATACTCCGGACATTTTGACATAGTCTGCATTCATACTAGCCAGAATACCTGCCGGAATATAGTACATGTTTGCAACAATATGCTCATAGCCGCTTAGAATGAACAATGTAATCGGGAAAAAGCATGCTAAGACTTTTCCGCTCGTATCTTTAGCTGAGGACATCATCCACACCGCAAGACAAACAAGTATATTGCACAAAACTCCAAGTAGAAAGGCTTTGGAAAATGGGTACTCTACTTTGTGAGCAGCTTTGGTAATTAGCTTTGCCAGTACGGCACCGTTAGCACCCTCCAACGCTCCTGAAAAATGAATAATTACAACTGTAAATAATGCCCCTACAAGGTTACCAATAAATGATACCCCCAAATTAACAGCCATACTAATGATGGAAACTTTTTTCTGCAGGACTGAAATAATAATAAGTACATTACCTGTAAATAATGCCCCGCCTGCAATAACCACCATCATTAGACCGGTTGCAAATACTATACCTGATATTAAGGCAGCTATACTGTAATTTTGTATTGTACATGTTGCAATTATACTTCCCACTGATGCCAAAGCGATGAACATTCCACCCATAAAAGCAAGCATAAAGCTGTTAAAAATACCTGTACTGGTTTTTTTTATTCCAACCTGCTCAGTGTGTTTTGTTATTTGATCAGGACTTAAAAAGTTTGACATTATACCTCTCCTCCAGCAAGTTCATCAAAGAAATGACTAGATTACATTAAATTTATATTTTTTAAAAATATCCTTTACTTTAATAATGGACTCCTTGGTGGGTTCACTTGTATGAAGCAGTTCATAATCAAAACCAAGGCTCTTCCACTTGTACTCACCCATTTTGTGAAAAGGCAGCAATTCAATTTTACTAATAACAGTGTAATGAGACAGGAACTCAGCCATATTTTCCAATGCTTTATAATCCTCTGTAAAGCCTGGAACGATAACATGTCTTATCCACACATCCTTTTTCTTTTCCTCAAGATATTCCAACATTCTTATTGTATTTTCATTGCCCATACCTGTAAGTATTTTACACACATTAGTGTCTATATGCTTTATGTCCAGCAGTACAAGATCAACATAATCCAATGTGCCTGCACACACTGACAATGGAACGCAGCCTGAAGTATCAATAGCTGTATGGATCCCGTATTTCTTACATTGCTTTAAAACTTCCAAAACAAATTCAGCTTGCAGGAGAGGCTCACCTCCGGAAAAGGTGACCCCGCCGCGTTTGATAAATGACCTATATTTTAAAATATCCTCTACTACTTCATTGGGAGTAAACTGCTTGCCGCCGTTAAAAGCCCAGGTATCAGGATTATGACAGTATTTGCATCTTAACGGACACCCTTGCATGAAAATAACATATCTAATCCCCGGCCCGTCTAAAGTTCCACATGTTTCTATTGAGTGTATATTACCTGTCATTTAATTAAAACCTTTCATGAAATGTTCTGTTTATAACATCTATCTGCTGCTCTCTCGTCAGCTTTATAAAATTGACCGCATATCCCGAAACCCTGATTGTAAGCTGCGGGTACTCCTCCGGATGTTCCATTGCATCAACCAGCACTTCCTTATTGAGCACATTTACATTAATGTGATGGCCGCTCTCATCAAAGTATCCATCCATCAATGAAACCAAATTGTTTAGTTTATCTTCATCGGTCTTTCCCAGTGCATTTGGCACTATGGAAAACGTATAGGATATACCGTCTTCACTATAGTCATAAGGGATTTTGGATACAGATGCCATAGAAGCTATACACCCCTTTGTATCTCTGTTATGCATTGGGTTTGCCCCAGGTGCAAACGGTTCGCCGAGTTTTCTTCCATCAGGAGTGCTTCCAGTCTTTTTGCCGTAAACAACATTTGATGTAATTGTAAGAATTGACATAGTGGGTTTACTATCCCTATATGTTTTATGCTTGCTGAGCTTATGCATAAAACTCTTTACAAGATCAACTGCAATATCATCTACTACCGGATTGTTATTACCAAATTTGGGATAATCCCCTTCAATTTCATAATCAGTTATCAATCCTTGTTCATTTCTTATGACTCTCACCTTTGCATGTTTTATAGCTGAGAGAGAATCAACCACAACAGATAGTCCGGCAAGTCCGCATGCTGATGTTCTTAGTATTTCCTCGTCATGCAATGCCATTTGAATTCGTTCATAACAATACTTATCATGCATGTAGTGTATAATATTGAGTGTATTGATATAAAGCTTAGAAAGCCAGTCCATTGTTATGTTAAATCGCTGCATTACCTCATCATAGTCAAGGTACTCGGATGTTATGGGAGCAATAAGCGGACCTACCTGTTCCCCTGTTATTTCATCCTTTCCGCCATTTATTGCATACAGTAAAGATTTTGCAAGATTTGCCCTTGCACCGAAAAATTGCATTTGCTTACCCAGCTTCATGGCAGAAACACAGCAGGCAATCCCATAGTCATCACCAAACTTTTCCCTCATCAAATCATCGTTCTCATATTGGATCGAAGAAGTTTCTATTGATAACTTGGCACAGTAGTTTTTAAAGTTCTGTGGAAGCTTGCTTGACCATAGCACTGTCATATTAGGTTCAGGTGCCGGGCCTAAGTTTATCAGAGTATGTAAAAGTCTATAGGACATTTTTGTTACCATATGCCTTCCATCCAGCCCCATGCCAGCAAAAGCTTCAGTAACCCATGTAGGATCTCCTGAGAAGAGGTCATCATAAGCCGGAGTACGTAAAAATCTCACCATTCTAAGCTTCATTACAAAATGGTCAACAATTTCCTGTATTTGCTCCTCTGTATACCTACCTTCTTCCAAATCTTTTTGTGAATATATGTCGAGGAAAGTAGATGCTCTTCCCAAACTCATTGCAGCACCATTCTGCTCTTTCACAGCTGCCAAATACCCAAAATAAAGCCATTGCACTGCTTCCAGTGTATTTTGTGCAGGTTTGCCAATATCATAGCCATAGCTTGCAGCCATTAATTTAAGTTCTTCCAATGCTCTTATCTGTTCGCTTATTTCTTCCCTTTGTCTTATTATAGGTGAGTTCATTATATCAAAAACATAATTTGTTTTTGCTTCCTTTTTCTTTTCTATTAAATAATCAACTCCGTAAAGGGCAACCCTTCTATAGTCACCGATAATCCTTCCCCTTCCATATGAGTCAGGCAACCCTGTAATAATACCTGTATGACGTGCCTTTTTCATTTCATCTGTAAATGCGTCAAATACTCCATCATTGTGTGTTTTCCTATATTTAAATACATTTTCAACATTTGGATCCATTGGCCTATCATAAGCTTTAAGGGATGTACGTACCATTCTGATTCCTCCAAACGGCATGATTGTCCGTTTAAGAGGTTCATCAGATTGCAAACCGACAATTTTTTCAAGCTTCCTATCAATATAACCTGGGTCATGGGAAACTATGGTAGATATAGTCTTTGTATCGATATCTATAATTCCTCCTCTTTCCCTTTCAACCTTCATCAATTCCTTTACTTTTGACCAAAGTTTTAATGTAGAATCAGTTGGTTTCGCTAAAAAACTTTCATCCCCATCATAGGGTGTGTAATTTTTTTGAATAAAGTCTCTAACGTCAATCTCTTTGCACCATTTACCTTCTTTATATTTTGAGTTCATATGCATTCTCCTAAATTTGATCATTATTTTTTATTATATTTTGATTATGTTTGACGTATCCCTGTATTAGCAAGCTTTACAGCCATGTCTATTGTATATTGTATACATGATAACACATTTTTTATGTCTTGACAAATATTCATTGGTGATTATTTTATAATGGTTGCTCCCTGAATATCAGAAGAATGCTGAAAAAAACGTTGAAAAATTCCAATTACTCCCTCTAAAAAACATTACACCCTTCGAATAATTTAACTACTTATACTCAGAATTCTACAAGTATAAATGCGGATAAATCAACGTTACGGTCTAGGGGCTGGAACATCTACTAAGCAATTAGATATTTCTTATTACCAATATAGCAAAGTCCGCTTAAACTTAACGTTCCAGCGAACTTTGTCTATTTAATCCATAACTAAATTACTCTTTTTCTAAAGCACCCTCGGAATACTTAATATTTGAATTCCATAAAATCCATTCTTCATAGCCGGCATCATAAACTGCTT
Organism: Pseudobacteroides sp.; assembly: GCF_036567765.1. Classification (NCBI taxonomy): domain Bacteria; kingdom Bacillati; phylum Bacillota; class Clostridia; order Eubacteriales; family Oscillospiraceae; genus Pseudobacteroides; species Pseudobacteroides sp. The sequence goes on along the minus strand of NZ_DATCTU010000032.1, from coordinate 118,987 downwards.
TAATTTGCTGCCTAACTTCTTCAACACCATATTTTTTATAGTTGCCTGCACCTATCCATGAAGCAGTGAAATCCTGCAAATAAGGTCTCACTTTGGCTCTGTAATCAGGCACTGCAGCAATTCTGTTCTTTGCTTTTACTAATGTATTATATACAACGTTATACGGATCAAGGTCAGGTTTTGGAAACACTATTTTATTTATTGTCTGCCCCAAATAATAATGAGAAGGATATACCATCGGACTTATATAATCCACGTCCTTTCCAACATATTCAAGATACTGCCCTATCTTTTCCGTGTCGTTAGGGCTTTCACAAATTATACCAAAGACATCGGCAGATAATTTGGCTTCAGGCATCTCACTTCTTGCATATGCTAAGAATTCGTTGATTCCTTCATATAATTTTTTATCACCTGCACCTGGAAATACCATATTTGCCTTATTTCCATCAGGGAATCGCACATAATCAAATTGAATCTCGTCTACTCCCTTTGCCAGTGCTTCCTTAGCTATGTCTACATTGTATTTCCATGCGTCTTTGTTGTATGCATTAACCCAGGTCATACCGTTATGGACCAGGAAACCTCCTGACTTGTTCCTAATTGCCCATTCAGGTACTTTCTTTGATATAACAGGATCTTTAAAGCATACAATTCTTCCTATAATATAGATATCATTTTCTTTAAACTTCTTTACAACCTCTTCTATCTTGAATCTGCTTTGATATGTTTGTTTTTCCTTAACAAGCGGCACGTCTGAAGAATAACTTACATACCCTGTGTCATCCTTAATATCAATAACATAGGAGTTTATTTCAGTGCTTTTTGCCAACTCTACAAAGTGATCCACATTACTTTGGATGCTGAGCGGCCATGAGGATAGGAAGAGTGCCTTAGCCTTTATTTGATCAGGTGATGGCTTTGCTTGCGGGAGCTCCGATTCCGAAGGATCAGGAACAGGTGTATTTACAGCTGCGTTCGTAGGTGTTGGTTTGCTATCTTTTACTGTACCGGATTTGTCTGTAACCTTGCTGCTGCAGCCTACAAGAGCTATTGATGCCATATTAATCACAATTATTGCTGACAGCATTTTTAAAAGAAGTTTATTTTTCATAATGTCCCCCGTTATTATAATTTAGTCTCTTCTGTGGATTAATTCAGCTTGTATAATTATGTAACTTAACAGCGTAAATCCTTGACAATTGTATTTATTTTTTAACTTAGGAAAACAACATCCGTTTAGATATAAGACTCGAAAAAAGTTGTGTATAATCAATTTAACAAAGACTAAGAAAAAAGACAATATGATTTTGCTAAATTTAAATCAGGAATTTTTACCATGTGTCAATCTGCACTAGTGATACTGATAAACTAAATATATTTAAAATATATTTGCATATTTATGCATTATATTGTATAATTATTCATTATTAGAAATAGGGGTGATTATATGAGTTCAGTTAATGCAGACAATTTAAATAAATACTTAATGAAAGCAACAAAGTCAATTTTGTTTACAGCAAAAAGGCCGGATATTGTCATGGAACGCGGTAAAGGGATGTACCTTTGGGACACCAGAGGTAAAAAATACCTGGATTTTCTGGGTGGATGGGCTGTAACATGTCTTGGGCATTGTCCGGAAGTTATTTCTGAAGCATTGAAAAATCAATCCCAGCTGTTAGTCAATGCAAGCCCGGCATTTTATAATAAACCTATGATTCAATTTGCAGAACTGCTTACCAACATATCGTGTTTTGACAGGGCATTTTTTGCCAGCAGTGGTGCCGAAGCCAATGAGGGAGCAATAAAGCTTGCAAGAAAATACGGCAGTAAGCACCTTAACGGAGCATATGAAATTATAACTACTGTAAACGGGTTTCACGGAAGAACCCTTGCAACTATGTCTGCGACAGGCAAAAAACAATGGGATGCACTCTTTGAACCTAAGGTGTCAGGCTTTAAACATGTTCCTATCAATGATCTTGATGCAATTTTGGCTTGTGTGAATTCAAATACATGTGCAGTAATGTTAGAACCTGTTCAGGGAGAGGGTGGAGTATATTCTTTGGACATGGAATACATTAAAAATCTAAGAAAATTATGCGATGACAACGGTATTTTGCTAATATTTGACGAGATACAGACCGGAATAGGGCGTACCGGGAAAATGTTTGCCTATGAGCACTTTAATATAGAGCCGGATATAATGACTCTAGCCAAGGGTATTGGAGGAGGATTTCCCCTTTCCGCCATGTTAGCCAAGGAAAAGCTTAACGTATTTGATTTGGGAGATCAGGGCGGCACATATTGCGGTCAGCCTCTTGCAATGGCAGTTGGCTATGCTGTTGTCAATGAGGTTATAAATAAGAAACTACCTGAAAATGCACTTATTCAAGGCCAATATATTATAGACAGGCTGAATGAAATAAAAGATAAATACGCTTTAACGAATATCCGAGGAATGGGATTACTTATTGCGTTTGATCTTCCATCTGAAAAAGGAAGCGTTTTAGTATCAGAATGCCTCAGGGAGGGCCTTATTATTAATTCTCCAAGACTATCAACCATAAGATTAATTCCCCCTTTGATTGTTACAAAAAATGAAACAGACATGATGATGGATATGCTTTGCAGTGTTCTCGATAATTGATTGATTTGAAATTAGTTCATTGATAAAATAGTACCATAATTTTATTCCTTTGAAGGAGACAAGTATGCCAAGCAAAAAATCTATTTTATATTTAGTACTTATGAGCCTTATATTGACATCTTGCGGAAGTAATAAGCCTATAGAAAAAACTGCGACATCAAGACCAACCATAACGCAGGGTGAAGCACCGCCCCTTGCTGCCAGCTTAAATACAACAACATCAAATTCTGAAAATACTGGCACAAATAAAGAAGTCAGCTCCGACCTCAATGTTTTCTGGAGCCATTTTAGAAACGCGATCTTAAGTAACGATATAGGTGAAATTAAAAATTTCACCCGATTTCCTTTGCAGTCAAGAGGCCCGCTGGATTTCCATCCGGTAATTGAATTTGAAGAGGCCGCTTTTGAAAATCTGATTAAAATTTACTTAAGTTTACAGTCTGGGGACAACTTTAACGAAACCAACCTTGATTTTATCACAAAAAATGAAAATCTGGACTCCAAAAACTCACAAGGGCCATCAGATAACTGGGCCAGAATTGGAAATATGCAGTTTGAATTGGAAAATAACAGTTGGAGACTAACCTTTGTTTACTTGGAAGAAGAAAGCTATACCAAGCTAGGTGTTGATTTGAACGCTGCTCACAATACATCTTTAGATGTCAAAAAAATTAGTCGTACAGAATCAGGGCTTGATACTATAGCCATATTAAACTTTGAAAAATATAAACTCAATTCACTGATAAAAAGTATCCTTGGAGGGTCAACGCAGTATTTGGACAGTCACTTTAAAAAAGGGATAGTAAAAGAGTCAGACAGTTTAATAATTAGCGAAAGGTTCTCAGATATTGTTATAGAAAATATCAAAATAGGAACATCAATTAAAAACGTTAAGATTACACTAGGTAAACCTAGTATTAGTTTCAAAGACTACATATTCTATAAAACAAAGCACTATTATCTAGGATTTAAGGGAAATAAAAAGGTAGAGCAAGCGGTAATAAGAAATAATCCTAAGACGTACTATACGAATATATTAGAAGCTATATTACATGAGTTTAATAAAGACAGTTATACCGACCTAAGCAATTTATTGCAAAACACCAAAGCCATTTCAGACTTCTTTGATATGAATGGGCATATAAATGGTGGAGGCTGGTATGCTGACTCTGTAAATGGAATTAAACTATATGAGTTTGGCGATGATAATAATATAGCTATTTATAATAATTTTGAAGGCGAGTTGTTCACATACAATGGTAAAAAGGGCAGATTTGATATCATTTACAAAAATGAAGATTACATTGCAAATATACTTTCAGGGTCTTTGGACGAGTACTTAAATATCAACAAAAGATTTAAAACAGAAGGCAAATTGTCTCCCAGCGGAAATTTAAGCTGTATATATGATTGGATTTACAGTATGAGCCAATACTTTACTATCCATACTTTAGATTTTAGTAAACCGGATTTCAGAGCACATGCAACTTCCAAAGAATTTAAATGGATAGATGACAATTATATTTTATATATCCACGCATTCAACAATATTCCCTATGCTGTAAATATCAATAATACCAATAGTGAGCATATTAACATACTTTATAAACTGGGTATTCTAACTCTACCAGAACCAGATAACCTTGGTGATTATGATTTTAAAATAAAAGAAATTAAAGATAATATAATAGTTCTTGAGGATTTAAATATAAAGAGATTATATAAAATCAAATACGCTATAGATGGCAAAGGATCTATAAAATTTAACCTGCTGAACAATTAACCTTATCATGCAGGCAGCAAAGTTACTCCCTTTTTGCCTTTTCCAATGCATCAGAAACTGCATCCATTATACCTAAACTGCTGTAGGTAGCTCCCGAAACAGCATCAACATCAGTTGACTGAGTACTTAGGATCTGGCTGGACACAGAGTTGTATGCGGGATTGAACCACGGAGCATCGTCTCCATGAGATACAACATTGATATCGGTAATTTTATCATTTTTCAGGGTTACCGAAACAGTTGTAGTAGCTCCTCTAAAGCCTATACCTGAACCTTCATAAGTGCCATCCTTATAAATGCTGCTAGCTGGCTTGGTTGATACATCTGAAGATACTGTTATATTGCTCTCATTACTTGTACCCACTGTTTTTGCTACCACGGTTCCCGTGAAATATGATCCCGATATAAACGCCACAGTGATTGCAGCAGCTACACTGTTTTGGATTTCTTTATTTGCAACGCCCACACCTGCATTGTTACGCGGGCAAGAAGAAACACATTTAAAGCAATAAATACACTCACCTGAATCAATTTTATCGTATTTGTACAAGGGTATTCCCATGCTGCAGTTATTGGTGCATACTTTGCATGAGCCGCATTTTTGTCGTGGCTTGTTTATTTTAGTTAGCCTTAATCTTGAAATTATAGTAAAAACAGCACCTAACGGACAAAGGTAGCGGCAAAAAAATCTCTCAATGAAAAAGGATGCAACAACAATTCCCAGTAAGATCAGCACTCCTACGGTAAATTCTGTAAAGGCATATGAAAAGTCAGGAAGCTTACCAAAAGTCACAAGTATACCAAAGGCATTCCATGGGCTTACAGAAGCAAAGCCTGCTATCCCCAAACTCCACACGACAACCACAAGAAACCCCAAAACTATAAACTTTATATACTTTAACACTCTATCAGCTTTTTCATTTACTCGGAATGAAATTTTGAAAACTCTTCTTGAAATATGATAAAGGATGTCACCTAATGTTCCAAAAGCACACATCCAGCCACAGAAAAACCTTCCTAAAAATATTGTTGCAGGAACTACTGCAATAACTCCTATCAGCTGTGGAAGGTAATCACGCAAACTGAAGTTTTGATGAATAACCCCGGAATAAATTTCCCTAATACCAGCAAATGCATTTATGTATAAGCCTGGCAACAATATAAAAAACACAATTTGCACTATTAATCTTATTAGTTGTATTGGTGAAGACAACTTATTTTTTTTCATAGCCTCAACTCCTGACCTTAAAATTATCTTTTAATCCATCGGTAATAATTATCTCCGCATCAGAACTTATAATAATTACCTCTGCATCTAGTTTCTTTGCCAAGTTCAACCACCTCTTACCTGTATATCCCCCTTCATTCTCATATGCAAAATCTTTGCCCAAAATAAAAACTGCAGTTGTAAGGGCATCGGCATCCATAGAACAGCCAGAGACAGCTGTAACACTTAAGAACTTAGTGTTTGCAGGTTTCCCGGTATGGGGATCAAGTATATGATGATACCTGACACCATCTTTAACAAAAAATCTTTCATTGCTTCCTGAAGTAACAATAGTTTTGCATGAGCTATTAAGGATACCAATATGCGTACCTGTTGCTTTCACTGGATTTTGTATTCCAATCTGCCAAGGAATACCATCCGGGCGATTACCTATTGTGATAATATTGCCTCCAAGGTTTATTAGAGCACTTTTAATGTGGTTTTCTAAAAGAATTCGTTTGACTTCGTCAGCTGCAAACCCTTTAGCAATCCCTCCAAGATCAATAGCCTGGCCTGGAAGTTCAAGAGAAACACGGCAATTGTTTTGATCCAATAAAACATTTTTGTAGTTAACAAGCATCCTGATTTTGTTGATCTCTTCATCTGAGGGAATAAAGCCGCTTTTTTTACCTATACCCCAAAGCTCGACCAGAGGGCGGATAGTAATATCAAAAGCACCATAAGATATTCTTGAAAAATCTAAAGATCGGCTTAAAACTTTCATGGTATCTGGATGAATATTTATAAACCCCTTGCCTGAATTACTGTTTATCCGTGAGACATCGCTTCCACCTTTATATGCAGACATTAGATCATCAATTGCTAAAACTCTCGTTATTGCTTGTCCCATTATCGCTTCATCATCACAATTGCAAATCTTAATATAATTCATAGTACCCAATGAATAAAAACTTCTTGTAATACAATTATGTTCCATTTTATACATCCTTTTACCTTGTATGTTCACGTCCTTTTTTATTTTACAATATACTTACCCTCAAAATATCAGTTAAAACGTGGCATAATTGCGGCAAAATAACCTTGACTATTGTGGTGTGAAATCATGGTGTGAATACACCATAATTTCACACCACAATAAAAAACTCACCGGGTGTCCAGTGAGTTTACTATTTTTTATATTGTCCATTGGTTATGAATAATCCCTGTCAGATACCATTTACCGCCGTTCTTCTCAAAAACCATTCTGAGGCTTACCCAATCGAACCCAGGATATTGGCCGCTTCCATTATAATAATACTCTACAATAGTGCTTCCAGGATATACTTCAAACTGGTTCTCAATTGTGTTGCCAACGCCTTTCATATTTTTATTGTAGTTTACACTACCCAGCTTGGCAAAATCCTTGTCATATACAAACTTTTTAAAGTACTCTGTGGGAGTTAACTCTATTTTATCTCCAGACCCATCGAAGTATCCCCAATGGTACTTGTTTTTATCTGAAGCAAAGTTTGATATCTGTGAAGCTGTAAATACCTTATCCTGTTTTACATTTACATATGAGTAAGGTGAAAATCTGATGCCCTTCACTGGGTGGGCGTATTTTGCCAGACCTTTAAAATCCTTATCCTTTAAAAGGTTTATAATTTCCTTTTGTAACAACTCTATATTCTCATCATATTTTGATTTCTGTATTGCCAGAACGTCACCTGTAAAAATAATATTAGGATCTGAAATGTTATTACGCTGTACAATTGATTTAACCGTACTATTATACTTTGCTGCAATTTTCCAAAGTGTCTCCCCTTTTTTAATATGATGTACTATAATATCGGCACCTACAGGTATTTTAATATTCTTTCCGATACTTAATTTGTTCGGATCAATTTCCGGGTTAATATTGGATATATCTTTCATAGTGGTATTAAATCTTAAACTCAGCGAGTAGAATGAATCTGCCTTTTTTGTTTTATAATTCACTATGTTTTCAGGCTTTGCAGAGGCAATCAATATAATACAGTTAGAAATAAATATTACGAATATCAGTAAAGTCAAACCAATTATGCGGTATCCTTTATTTTTTGGCATTTGTGCTCCCTCCAATAATTTATTTGTTTTTAATATACCCATTGATACAACATATAAATCTCACTTTTTAGCACCAGGACATGAACAAAATCGCTTTATACCTGAAATATAGATTAATCATATCATACTATATTTCGGAATATAAAGCGATTGCTAAACCGGTAATATCTGTATGTCAATTAAGAATACTCACCTGATTTAATATGTGTAGCCAAATTTTAATGCAAGCTTCATAATATCCGCCATATTTATGGCTCCGTCATTGGTGAGATCACACCTTGGATCATATTTTTCTTGATTTATTGCTTTTATAATTAACATAACATCTGCCATATTGATAGCACCCATCCTGATTGATGTCTTCAAGAACTTGTACAGGCTTACTGGTTGGTGTACTGGTTGGCTGAACAGGAAGTACGCTTCCAAATTCATCGAGATAATATGTAACCTATGCAAGCGGTGCGTTATAGCTTATAACCGGTTCATTGGTGTCCCATGAATCCACATGATCAGTGTAACACGCCTAGGATGGGATAACCTTATTTGGACTACATCCGCCTAAACCATCCATATCACGTCTTCCAGAGTTGGGTCATGATACCAAAAATCCCGGTGGAACTGATGGATAGTTGGAATTCTTCTGCGGGCAGGAGAAACAAATGTATTTTGAATCTTTAAGCAGATCGTATGCATATGCCATAACAATGGTTTCATTCATTACAAGCCCGTTTGAACCCCAGGGATATCTTGTTGCAGTCTCGATATAACCATCAAATTCACTTGTATTTGTAGATTCAGCTAGTGGAATACCATAACCTTCATTAGCTTGTACAGCCAGGAATGTATCAGCTGCCTTTTTGATACTTTCTACAATTTCCGGGAATTCTGCGGATTTATGTAAGGCAAGGGTAAGAGTACCCAATCCACCCGTAGCACACCAATCAAAGGACCCGGCTATTCCGCTTAATTCACCTGTCAATATAACAGGCATTTGCAAGCTTCCTTTGTAGCCCTTTAAATCTTTAAGGTATTCCTTTTTCCCAGTTGTCACATACATCTCACATGCTGCCCAATAGAAATCATCTTCTACATAATTGTCGCCATATGTTTTACTTCCCTGCTCCTGACCATATGGGGCAAACACTGCAGGATTTTTCTTGGCTGCAGCATAAGCTGTTTCTGCTGAAGCCAGGCATGTAGATGAAAAGCGTGAATCTATATCCTTCCAGATGCGTGAAGCCTGTGCTGCACACGCTGCAAGGTTTAGTGTTGCAGCTGTTGATGGAGGGTAATATATTCGCTTTTCCTTAGTTTCATCCATCAAATCGCTTATGCTGTTTTCACTTTCAGGAATATTTAATTTACCATCAGTAAACTGTGCATCACGCCCTGATTTAAGGGAATGCTCATATTGGTTTTGGAGAATCCAAAGTGCCAGGCCACCGTGAACAACATACTTTCCGTGATCTCCTGCGTCATACCAACCGCCTGAAGCAGTGATTGCCGAAGGTCCATTATAGTTTCTTCCTGCAACAAGCATAGCAGTATCATCAGTATGTCCCGCAGGTCTTATACTTTTAACCTAGCTATTTTATAGCTTTATATAAAAATTCATTATACAATAGTTTTGGAATTAAAAAGCCAAACACTGCATTTTGCACGTTGGTATACACTAGAGGCCATATTTGAAAAAATACGGAGCTTCTGATTATCTTGAGCTATTGCTATAACATCGACTTTTAAATCCTCAGCAGTCATCAAAATAGAATCCTCAGCAGCACGGGAATATATAATTGAAGTGCTGATAGCAGCACCGTATTTTTCTGCGATCTTGTTTGCAACATCTATGGCAAGCCTGGCATATTCGACTTTTTCCGGCATTTCAGCATGCAGAGGCAAACTTCTCGGCACCTCTATAACATATATAACAGTAATCTCCAAACCCGTTACCCCTTGAGTAGAGCATATAAAGTCAACAATTTCCTCGCTCGGCTTTTTACCATCTATCGGTATAAGTATTTTTTTATACGTCATTGTATATACCTACACCTCCGAATCGCCCAACAATATTTTCCTTAAATTCTCCTGTTCTTTTTGAGTAGAAATTGCTATCACCATATCTTTAGGGTTTAACACCGTTTCTGCTTTTGCAAAAAGCACATCCCTTCCTCTTAGTACTAATGCTATTACGCACTCATAGGGAAGTGAAATTTCACCAAGGCACTTGCCCACCGCCGGAGAGTCCTCTTCAAGCTCTGCTTCCAAAAGAACCATCTCGTTATGGTTAAACGTGAGAAGCGTGGTTAACTGCTGCTTCGCCACATATCTTTCAATGGCTTCCGCAATATAGGATGTACCGCTTATTGTTGTGCTGACACCCAACTCTTTAAATATCCTTTCACTTTTGGGATTTGATATCCTTGCAACTGCTTTAGGAATATTAAAATATTTTTTACCTAACTGGCAAATAACAAGATTATCTTCATCATCGCTTGTCGCAGCAACAATAACATCTGCACGGGCACAGCCTGCTTTTTCCAATCCTTCAATGGAAGAACCGGATGCATACATAACGCATTCTCCAAGTTCATATTTAAGTCTTTCAGCTTTATTAAAATCCCAGTCTACAAGAGTAACTTCGTATTTTTTTTCAATTAGGGTCTTTGCAAGGTAGAACCCTACCTGCCCACCTCCAACTATTACAACATACATATCAATTCACCCCCAAAAGTCCTATATAACTTGAACAGCTTACTTCTGTCGGGCAGTAGCATGTAAGCCCGATTTCCTCCTGATAAAACTTTTTGCTTTTAGGATCAACTATCCTTACAACTACCTTAGGAACCTTATACAGAAACTTTGCAATCTGTCCTACCATTATATTGGTATTATCCCCTTTTGCGACAGAAATCAGTGCATCTGCCTCTTCAATCCCTGCATTTATAAGTACATCCTCGTCCGTTCCGGTTCCTACAATCATTCTTCCCCCGAAATTGTTTAGAAGCTTATCAAAAGCAAGCGGATTACGGTCTATAAGGCAAACATCGTTTCCGGCATTAAATAATTCAATGGCCATTTTGCTGCCCACTCTTCCACACCCAACAATAATTATTTTCATTGCCAATACCTGCCTTTTCCAATTAATAAATTTGAAATCGAATATATTTTTTGATAAAATTAATAAAAATAATAATAGATTAAAAGTGATAAATCTATTACATTTGTCTGTCGCAAATCCCGTTGAACCATTCGTTATTTGCTCCGCCAAATGTAAGATTATTAACACTTTTAATATAGATAAACTTAAAATTTTATTTATTAATACTATTTTATACCTATAAAAAAGAACTGTAAAGCAAATATTACGCAGCAATGGAAATTACAATTTCAGGAGGAATTAAAATGTCCTTTTTCAGCGAAACAAACCTCCCAGGCATAGGAAAGAAAATAAATTGCGTCACTCATTCCAAAGAAAAGGTATCCTTAATACTGCATAACGACGGAAAAAGGGAGCTTTACATTATGGATAAAAATAACGAACCTCTCGCAGGTATTTCTTTGCTTGATGAAGAAGCAAGAAGGTTCGGTGCCTTTTTGTCGGGAGAAGTTTTTAAGCCTAAATCATTAGAAAGTCTCGAAATTGCAATGGAGAAAATAAAAATAGACTGGTTCAGGCTTGAAAGCGATTCACCTGTGATAGGAAAGAGGATCGGTGGACTTGGATTAAGAAAAAAAACCCAAGTTTCAATAATCGCTATCTTAAAAGAAGATACATATATTACAAATCCCAGCTCCGACTACATTTTTACTGAAGGGGATACCTGTGTTGTACTTGGTGATCCCAAAAACTTCCCTGAATTTTTAAACATAATAAGAGCTTAAAAAATCACAAAGCTATATAACAAGTCATACACATAAAAGGAGATTTATGGAACACAATATTCTTTTTGAGCTTGGTATAATAATGTTTTTTGGATTCTTTGCTGCAGTTGTAATGAAAAAACTCGGTCAATCGGTTATTGCAGGATATATGGCAGTAGGATTGATTGTAGGTCCTAAGGCACTTGGACTCATTAAAGACACTGAGCTCCTTTCCACCTTATCAGAGCTTGGAATTGTGCTTTTAATGTTCTTCCTAGGCCTTGAGTTTTCCATAAACAAATTCAAAAGAATTAAAAATTCTGTGTTTTTCATAGGAACCTATGAGGTTATATTAAATCTTATTGTTGGTTTTATAATCGGTACCTTGCTGGGATTCGCTTTTAAAGAGAGGTTGTTTTTAACATGCATCATTGCCCTAAGCAGCAGTGGTGTTGTAGCAAAGCTTTTGTTTGATATGAAAAGAACTGCTTCTAAAGAGTCTGAAATATTGATGGGGGTAATGGTATTTGAAGACTTCTTCGCCATATTGATACTAGGAATACTGTCGAGCTTTACAGCAGCGGGTAAGACTCAAATTCCTTTGACAGACATTTCCCTATCCATGCTGAAAGCTTTAGGATTTTATGCTTTGTTTATAATATTGGGAATTGTATTCATCAACAAAATCATCGATATGATGACCAAAATTGACTCACAAGAGCTTTTTACTGCACTTATGATTGGTCTTATTTTACTCACAGGATCACTGGCCTTACATATGGGGCTTGCTTCGGCAGCAGGTGCCTTCCTTTTGGGAATGCTTATTGTCAGCTATGATGTTGAGGAAAGACTCCACCGCACTGTGTCCGCTTTCAAGGATATATTTATAATTATATTTTTTATTTCTTTCGGAACGCTGCTGGATTTTCGGCAAATTCCCGATACGCTCCCTCTCATACTCATAATTGTACCCTTATCCATACTGTCGGAAATAGTTATATCCTCATCAGCGGCTTTCTTCAGCGGCTTCTCAGCGTCTAGTTCAATATCTATAGGATCAAGCATGATAGCAAGAGGAGAGTATTCAATGATCTATGCTTACCTTGGATACAGCACCGGTGCTATTTCTGAAAGCTTATATCAGTTTACCGGGGTTTACGTTTTTACCATGACGCTTATAGCCCCTGTGTTGATGAAAAATTCTGTCAAAACAAAGGCCGTTATTTCCTTTATAATGCCTAGGTTTTTAAAATACGGAACCAAGCTGGTATCCACAACATTAAAGCCCATGCTTCTTCCTGAGGAATCCGGCATCACTTATGAAAAAACTTACAGGTTTCTTACCCATTTTACTATATTCGTTGCACTTGTATTCATAACAATTATTGCCTCCGTAATGTTTAAAGGGTTATTGATAATACCCCTTATCCTTGTGCTGGTGGAATTAGTGCTAATATACAGAATGAGAACTTTTTTGTCCCAAAAAATAAAAAAGATAGAAGAGCAAATCAACTATCACGAGATACATCAAGGCCCTTACAACCTTGACTACATTATAAGATTTATTTCCAACCTTTTTACGGCTTTCCTTACCATAATAGCATTGGGAACAGCCCTCTGGAGCTTCGGATACATAATACTTGTAACGCTTATGATTCTTTTTATCATTTACCTTTTAATAGTTTGTGCTTATGTTTACACATTATCCCAGAGCAAAGTACTTAAGTGATTTAATTATTAAAAAAACAGTGCTTTAGTATGCACTGTTTTTTATATCATATCCTGGCAGAACCTTTTTTATTTCCGGTTTGTTCACAGACTTGACCATACCTAGTTTTTCCGCCCGGCTAATTATTTCTTCATTGCTGATTGTGTTTTTGGTATCATTTCCTGCCAAATATATAATACTGATAAGAGAAGTGATTATTATCCCTATTCCCATTCCAAGCAATATACTCTTTATACTAAAGCTTATCATTACAACCTCCTATACTTTAACTGTTCCATTCTCCATACTCATTCCTAATATCAGTTGAATTTCTCCCTTACCTATGTTTAGCTTTTTTGCTATTTCCGTCTCACCCAAACCGCTTTCGGAAAGACTGATTACTTCTCTGTATCTGCTGCCTCCCACAGCTCTTACTTTAGGCTTTGCATTCCTTAAAGTGTTGAATTCCTCCGTAAAATTTTTGAGCTGTATGGCCTGGATACCTATTACTTCACGGCAGTTTCCATTGTTTTTATTATCACTGGAAGCCTTTATTGTTTCATTCTTAATATGCTCATTCTTTATATGCTCGCTTTGCTCTGCTGCCACTAATTTAATTTCTTTGATCTTTTCATCAGCGGATATTAAAGTATCTTTTAATTCATTTGATTTTGAATCCATATTATCCAATATGTACCCTGAAATACTGTTCAGCTCTTCAATCATTTCCTCTGCATCTTTTATTACAACCAATAACTCGGCTTTTTTATTGTCCACACCTTTGGAGTAATCATATGCTTTTTTTCTATCATAAAGTATCAACACAAAGGAAATCACTACCAATATTATCCCAATAAAAATAACACTTATATAAAACTGTATCACAAATCACTTCCCCCTCTCCTAAAATTAAAGCAAGAACAGGTTCTACCATTTATGAGAATTACAGAAGACCTTTTATAACCTAATATCTATGGTGCTATTCTTATCTTTGTCTTTGTCTTTATCTTTATATTTTTTGCTTTCCTTTTTATTTTTCTTTTCCTTGTGGTCTCTGATTTGTGGACCTGAAGCTTTTTCCTTCGAATGAACGGTCTTAACTTCACTCTCTGCCTTATGCTGCAAATTTTCTGCATTGTTCTGATTCATGCTCAAATTCTTTTGGTGATTATCATTTACCGTTTTTGATACCTCGCTTGTTTTTGGTATCATGACCTGAAAGTCTATGGGTTTTATGGACATACAAACCACTCCTTACTCTTCAGCTAGATCCTATCTGTCATAAGGGCAAATCCTTATATCTGCTCCATCCCTGTATAATGTACAATACTGCAGGTTCTCTTTCACATACATTAAACAAGACCCTATAGCGACTTTGGTTCCACTGTAAACTGTAGCCGATGCTTTTATCTTTCCCTGGGACTCCTGCTGCAATCTCTCTTCTATCTGTGCAATTTCAACTTTTATTTCTTCAATTCTGTTTGAATAGTGCACTTTGGTTCTTATACTCTTTGCCATTAATTCCTGTTTTTCAGGTGAAAGTCCTCCGGCACTTTCAAGTTTCTTTAATATTGTAATAGCCTGATCAGCTTTTTTTATGTCAGTTTCAATTGTGGTGAATTCATCTTTCAATGCCTTATAACGTTCCCTTAAAGTAGGATCAACTCCAACCTCAAGCTCTGTCACTGTTGCCATTGTTGAGCCTATAACTTTGGCATGGATAAGCTTCCCAACCTTGGCAACCCCGCCTACAAGAAGCCCTTTCTTACCTAAAAGCTCCAGCTTCTCTCCGCATTTTATACTGCTGTGCATAATGGCCTCAGCCTTGATTTCATTTCTAGCCTCAATAATACTATGCTCAATATATTTAGCTATAATATCCCCGCCGCTTTTTAGATATCCCTTACCCATTCCCTGCATTCCCCGTCTTAGAATGATATCTCCTCCGGCTTTTATGGATGCTCCTTCAACAACACCCCACACTTCTACATTACCGCCAGCCTCAATTGAAAATCCTGAAAGAACATTTCCCCTAACTACTACGTTTCCTATAAAATTTATATTCCCTGTCGTAGTATCTACATCGGCATGAACCTCATAGATAGAAAACACATTTACTTTCCCATCAATGTAACATACCTGACCGTCTATACCCGCATATAACGTTTTTCCATCCTCAGAAACTTCTATATTTCTCCCTCTAGGTAATACCGCAGGCTTACCGTTTAAAGCCGGAATATCATATCCCATTACGGTCTTTCCTGCCTTACCTGCTACCGGGGGCAAGAGGGAACACAAAGCTTTTCCTTTTTCAACACTCTCAATAAGGTTAAGCTCCCTGTAATCCACCCTTCCATCCTCTAATATAGCTGGCTTTCTATCACTGCTTGTGTCAAAATAAAACTCCACCTTGCCGTTCTGTCCGTTTACAGGCTGGGTTCCCTGTGCAATAAGAATCTGCTCATTAAAGACGGGATACCTCAAAATATTGTCCAGCACCTCGCTGCTTACGCCGGATACAACACAATTTTGCCTTAAGATTTCAACTACTTCCCCCGCATTAAGCATCCTGCCTCCCTCAGGTGGAGTAAATGTAATATATGCTTTCATCTTATCGGGAGATACAACTACTGAAGCAGTTGAATCAACTTTGGCCTCTTGCTGGCTTTCAGCTATTTTGACAGGCACCCTGTCTGATTTTAAAACTGCCAGCTCAATAGCACCTTTGGAGAAATTCTTGACCTGCTTTCTATTTAGCTTATCTAGAATTTCCCAGGTTTCCACTTTCTTGCCTTTTCCAACGGGAGGATTTACTACAATGTAAACTCCATCCTCTTTGTATATTAACTCGTAGAACCCATCATTCAATTTAGAACCACTCTGCATTTTTAAATCATTCATAAGTCAGCCTGCCCTCCTTTTTACAAATTGTATTGTTAACTTGTATTGTCGACAAAATCTTTTAATCCTTTAATATTGATCTGTGTCGAGCTAATTTTCCTCTAAGCCTCAATATCGCTTTTGTGTGCAGCTGCGATATCCTTGACTCCGACACTTTCATAATTGAACTTATTTCCTTTAGTGTCAATTCATCAAAATAATACAGCGATATGACCTTTTTTTCCTTGTCCGGCAGCTTGCTTATGGCATCACTTAATATCTCCTTCAATTCATTGATCTCTATGTATGTCTCAGGTTTGTCTTCAGTTCTAGAATAGGGGTGGTCCACACCTATTTCATAGTTCTGCTCAAGAAAATCCTCCAAAGATACCATAGAAGAAACACTTACATCATTTAACAGCTTATAAAAATCATCCATGGAAATACCCAGTTTTTCAGCTACTTCCTTGTCTGAAGCCGAATGCCCCAGTTGATTTTCTATTTCGAAATAAACCCTTTCAAGTTCTTTATTTTTTTGCCTTAATGATCTGGGTACCCAATCCATTTCGCGTATACTGTCAATTATTGAGCCTCTTATTCTTAAAGATGCATATGTTTCAAACTTGACACCCTTACTTAAATCAAATTTCTCAATAGCATCAATGAGCCCGAAAACACCAAAACCCATAAGATCGTCATATTCCACATTGGATCCAAAGTATATGCTCAATCTTCCTGCGACGTATTTGATAAGGTGAGCATACTCAATAATGAGTTTCTCCCTAATAACAGGGTCTTTGTTTTCACTGTACTGCTTCCATAAATCGATTTGTTTGACATTTGCAGATAACATCAAAATCCCCCATTACTAATAAAATTTAGTATTGCTATAGTAAACCGCTTTAAGTTAAAACAAATTTTATTCATCAACTGTGAAATCAATATCATGTGCACTTGAATCCGATACCTCTTGGTTATCCAAACCATCCGGTTCCATGTCTTTGTCTTTTTCCTTCTCCATCTCCTCCCTTCTTTTAACAATCTCTTCGTGAATGCTATAAAAAACACTTCTTATAAATGTTCCAATAATGTAAAACACAATTAGTGCAATTGTCATCTTGATGCATGTCTGTTTCAAATCATCTTTAGCCGTATAACTTATTGCACCTATAACTATAGCCATGATTGCACTTATTATAAATGGAAATCTTTGGATATAGTCCATCAGGATTCCTCACAATCAAATAGATAGAATTAATCTAAATATAACTTACACCAAACCCTACAGTCTTTATCATCAATTTGCCGTCATCAGAATATAGTTCTATAGTCCGTCCGTGATTTCCGCCAACATCCTCAGAAATAATCGGTATATTTAATTTTGCCAGCATTTCCTTTGAAGCTTCCACATTCCTAAGTCCAATGCGAATAGAATCACTGGAATCGGTGAAATTAAACATTTGTGCCCCCCCAGCAAGCTTGGCTTTAATAAACTTCCTATTAGCCCCCAACCTAACCATATCCTCCACAAGTTTAATAATAGCTGTATCTGCAAATTTAGCATCATTAATCACATCTTTAGCAATCTTGCTTGTCGGCAGCATAATATGTGCTAAACCTATTATTTTAGTTGAAGGATCAAATAAAGCTATCCCTACGCACGAACCTAAACCAAGTGTTATTAGGATACTAGGGTGGCTGGTTGCCTTATAATCTGCCATGCCTACTTTTATATTTTCATGCATCAGATTATTACTCCTAAAGTCTTTAATAGTGTTTCATAAGAACCAATATCAGGTATCAGAAAGAAATCACCTATTACTTTGTTGTCACCTTCGTTAAACTCTGATTCAATATAGAGAACAGATTCACCCAGCTTACCGAATTCAATAGCAGGAACACTTAATATGGCACCTGCCATATCAATGGCCACATCCGGAACACTGCATAAAATCTTAAGGTTTGTCAACATGGATAGTGCTCCGACATATGATCCGGTCATTATGTTGCCAAGCTCCTTTATTGCAGACATTTCAATCTCATCAAAATCCTCGCTTGTGCTTTCTTTAAACCCAAACAGCATATTAACAAGTAAACGTGCAGACTTTTTATCAAGCATAAAAAGAATGTTGCCTGTAATGTCTCCGGTCATACCCAAAAGTATTCCTATTACAGGATCCTCAGGAGCATTCAGCATGTCTGAGATTTTCTTAAATTCAAGAATTTTTACCTTTGGAACCGCCATGTCTATTTTTCTGTTAATCATTTTTGCCAAAGCAGAAACAGCATTGCCTGCCCCTATATTCCCAATTTCACGGAGCACATCCAATTGTATGTTGTTTAATTCACTAAAATTAATAGTCATATTTTTACTCCTTGCAGCTATTCTTTGACAGAAATGTTAACCAGCTTCTCTATATTTAAAAGAGTTATAACTCTATCATCGACTTTACCTGCTCCAAGGACATTCTCCATTAACCCTTCCTTAGCAAGGCTTGTTGTACTTTCAATTTGTTCCTCATTGATATGGATAACTTCTTTAACCTCGTCCACAATTATGCCCATCTGTATTTCTTCGAATTTAACAATTATTATCCTTGTTTCCTCAGTCTCCTCAGAAATGGGAAGTCCGAACCTTTCCCTAAGATCCATAATGGGAACTATGTCACCCCTTAGATTAATAACACCCTTTACATATTGGGGAGTTTTGGGAACCCTTGTTATAGGTATCATCTTTTCAATTGTGTTTACTATTTGAATATCAAGGCCATACTCTTCATTGGAAAGTACAAAGACAACGAACTGCATAGTATTTAATGCCACTGCTTCATTCATCTATAACACTCCTTTCACTACTTACTACACTGCAAGAGAGTTAACATCCAAAATAAGTGCAACATTTCCATCTCCAAGTATTGTTGCTCCGGCTATGGTTTTGATTCCACCCAATAGCTTTCCTAATGACTTGATAACAATTTCATGCTGTCCAATAAGGTTATCAACCAAAAATCCTGAGAGTTTTTCACCCTTCTTTACAACCACTACAGTCAAAAGCTTGTTTTGCTTTTCACTTGGGGGAACATCCAGGCAGTCTCCAATCCTTATTATTGGAACAATTGTATTTCTTAGAAGTATAATTTCCTGTTTCTGAACTTGCTTTATGTCTTCTGGTTTAACCTTGATTATTTCCCTTATTGTATTTAACGGGAGTGCATATTTTTCATTATTTATCTGCACAAGCAGAGCCTGAATAATTGCCAGAGTAAGAGGAAGTCTTATTATAAATTTACTGCCCCTTCCGGCTTCCGTATCAACCTCTACCATGCCCCCTAACGTTTCAATCTTGGTTTTTACCACATCAAGCCCAACTCCTCGGCCTGACAAGTCAGTAATTTTGTCGGTGGTACTGAAGCTTGGTTTGAAAAGGAAGTCTATAATATCCTTTTGTGAAAGATTTTTTGCGGCATCCTTATTTACAAATCCTTTGTCTATAGCCTTTTTCTTCACTCTTTCCAGGTCTATTCCTTTTCCGTCATCCTCAACCTCGATAACAACGTTATTTCCATCCTGATATGCCCTTAAGTTTATGTGTCCCGCATCAGGCTTACCCATCTCTTTTCTTTTATCAAGAGACTCTATTCCATGGTCTGCTGAATTTCTCAGCAAATGTATAAGCGGATCTCCTATTTCGTCTATTACAGTTCTATCCAGCTCGGTATCTTCGCCCGACATATTAAGAACTATTTCCTTGTTAAGGCTTCTGGATATATCCCTTAGCATTCTTGGGAATCTGTTGAATACAGTTTCAATAGGAACCATTCTTACTTTCATTACCGCGTCATGAAGGTTTGTTGTGACCCTTTCAAAGTATTCAATAACTTCATTGTAATTCTGAGTTCTTTCTATCTCGTCCAAGCCTTCAAGCCTGGTCTTAATTATAATAAGCTCACTTACAAGATTCATAAGGACATCAAGTCTGTCAATATCAACTCTTACTGTTTTTCCTGTCTTCAAATTGTTTTTTGAGGCCTGTCCTTTTTGTTGATCGGCTGATTCATTATCATTGTTTTGGCTTTCTTCTTCAGATTCCTCACTTACTTTTTCCTGGACTTCACAATTAATTTCGTGAACAGTTCCCTGGGTATCATTTGAATGAACAGTTGTTATTATGACTTCATCAACTTCCGATATTGATGTCAATTCTTTATGGAATGTTTCTAAGTCCCTTCTGGTTATGACCATTACAGTAAATTCAAAGTCAAATTTTTCATCCTCAATATCCTCAACTCTTGGCTCCGACTTAATTATTTCAGCATGACGCTCTAGAGTCTGGAATATTATGAAAGCTCTCGCAGATTTTAAGACACAGCCCTTATTTAGCACAACTACAATTTTAAAAACATTCATGTTCATTTCAATAGCTTTGTTAATAAGGTTCTGCTCATACTGGTTCAATTTAAATTTGGAAGTAATGTGCTCAATACTTGACTCTGTACTGCCAATAATTTCCTGACTTTCAGCCTTAACCTCTACGTTGCCGTTCTTCTTATTCAAAATGTTATCAAGGCCTTTAATTATTTCGGAATATTCGGTATTACCCTCTGTTCCTTTGGTAACCACTTCATTTACGTAGTTCTCCAATGCATCAAGGCACCTGAATAATAGATCTACCAGGTTGGTATTAACTTTGATTTCATTATTACGAAGTGCGTGCAGAACATTTTCCATATCATGGGTTAACTTGGCCATTTTACCGAAACCCATTGTTCCAGCCATGCCTTTAAGAGTATGTGCTACTCTAAATATTTCATTCAAAATCGGCACATCCTGAGGATTCTTTTCAAGCTGCAGCAAACTTTGATTCAGCCCCTGCAGGTGCTCCTTTGATTCCTCAATAAATATTTCCAGATACTGGCTCATATCCATCGTTACTACACCCCCACTATCTCATTAATCTTTTTCGTGATCATTTCAAGCGGTACAACTTCATCAACTATTCCCAATTCAACTGCAACCTTAGGCATACCGTATACAATACAAGTCTTTTCGTCCTGTGCAATTATATATCCGTTGTTTTCCTCTTTTAATCTTCTTGCTCCCTCACTGCCATCACTGCCCATGCCGGTCATAATAATTCCTACAATATTCGCAAGACCCGTCTCGCTTAAAGACTCCATCATAACCGTTGCAGACGGTCTGTGTGCACCATATGGCGGGTCTTTAGTCAACTTTATTGTTAAGCTTTTATCCCTTGCTAGAGCTATTTTCATATGATAATCTCCAGGTGCTATATAAACCACCCCTGGCCTGACCATCTCGTTATCTTCCGCTTCCTTAACCCTTACATTGCTTAGGGAATCCAGCCTTTCTGCAAGTGACTTGGTAAAACCCGGCGGCATATGCTGAACTACAAGAAAGGCTGCCGGTATGTCGCCTGGCAGTTGAGGGATTACATCCCTTAGTGCTTTAGGTCCCCCTGTAGATATTCCGATAGCCACAATTTTTTTTAAATGCGAGCCTTGATTGTTTCCTTTATT
This sequence comes from Pseudobacteroides sp., assembly GCF_036567765.1. Classification (NCBI taxonomy): domain Bacteria; kingdom Bacillati; phylum Bacillota; class Clostridia; order Eubacteriales; family Oscillospiraceae; genus Pseudobacteroides; species Pseudobacteroides sp. The sequence continues at coordinate 97,255 of NZ_DATCTU010000032.1, read as the reverse complement.
GAGACCCTTTTGATGCTCATAATGATTCTTGACTTCAAGAATCTCTCTATGTGCTCTAGATGTATTATTTTTCAACTTTGCAATTACCTTTACTTTTTCAATCAACTCATTTCTCTTATTAAGGGAGTTCATATGAAATATGTTGGAAGGCTTTGTGATAAAATCAATTGCTCCATGCTCCAAAGCATTTATTGTTGCCTCGGCACCTTCCTTTGTATGGCTGCTTAGCATTATGACAGGTATACTGCAGACATTTGAAAGCTCTTTAAGGCAGGTAAGACCGTCCATAACAGGCATTTCAACGTCCAAAGTTATTATATCAGGCTTTAAGTTAACAGCCTTTTCAATTGCTTCCTTTCCGTTCCTAGCAGTATCGATGGTCTTTATATCCCCATCGCTATCTAAAATATCTGATATAACCCTTCTCATAAAAGCCGAGTCATCTACCACCAGTACCCTAATTACGGATTCATTTTTTATAGACATAGCTCTATATCAATCCCTTTTTCCTTAGTTTTCTTTGCTCTTCAAAAATAAAACTGATTATAGCATCCCTCGACCTATTATCTATGTTGTAAAATTCTACTCCTGCTTCATATTTGTTCTTGCCTTCGGACTCGGTTTTTGAGCTTCTTACTATTGTTCCGTAAAACTTAATGGTCTTATTTTCCGATAACTGAAGTTCACATTCTATATATTTCCCCTTCTCAATACCCTCAACGAGAGCTAAACAAGTTCCTCCCCCGCTTATATCCCTTGTAAGTCCATTGGAGAATTTACTCTTTGGCACAGCGGTGTTATTTATCATCTCAACTTCCCTGCATTTTATATCTAATACACAATCAAACCTAAAAAATTGTCTTCTTTGGATTTTTTCAATATCATTTTCAATATTTAATTTATATATCGGTAAACCCTCCTTGATAAGTCTCTCTATTAGAGTTGCCTTTACTTTATAAAACTCACTTTTACAATTTATATAAAGATTCATACTTGTTCCGCTATGAACAGTCAAATATCTTCCTTCATGTATGGGAGCAGCCACGCAGATCACTTTTTCCCCTTCTGACCATTCAAACTCGCTTATATATAGTTTGTTCGGATCTATTCCCGCCATTGAAAAATCTAATAGTTCAATTTCCAACTTAGTCCCGGGATTTAACTCGGCAGCTTTCATATATACCCCCATAATCTTTTAGTATATACTTATTTCCTAGACATTTAAGAAACCAACCAGCCTGTTCATAAAACCTTTTATTCCTTTTATTTCTGCTTCACTGCTATCATTATTGTCGCATATTAATTTTCTTGATATATCCCTAATCTGCTTTGAAGCATTGCTTTTTGGAAAACTAATGAGAAAAGGGTTTTGAGTTTTTACCGCTTTGATAACAGCTTCGTCGTGCAGCACATAACCAAGAGGCATTAGCTTTAAGGAAAGGAACTTTTCCGATACAATAGAAAGCTTGCTCAATAAATCATTAGCTTCATTTGTATCCTCAGCCCTGTTGACTATAACCTTTATAAGTCTTCCCTTATCCCTGTTGGATATCATCTTTATAAGTGCATATGCATCGGTTATTGATGTCGGTTCAGGTGTTGTAACAAGGAGCACCTCATCGGCAGACATAACAAAGTTCATCACATTATCGGAAAGTCCTGCACCTGTATCTATTAAAATGATATCTGCTATCTTATCCATAAGTGAGATATTTGACAAAAACTTTTCAAGCTGGCTGTTATCAAGCTTTATGAGTTCTTCAACGCCTGACCCTCCAGATATGAACTTAACATTGCTAGGCCCTTCCGATAGAATTTGTAAAATGTTTTTCTCACTATGTATTACATCAACCAGTGTATGCTTAGGTATCATTCCAAATAAAACATCTATATTTGCAAGGCCAAAGTCAGCATCCAAGATTATGACTTTAAGCCCTAATTCACTTAAGGCAATTCCAAGATTCACCGCTATATTGGTTTTGCCTACACCGCCCTTACCGCTGGTTACGGTGATCACTTTGGCATTTTTCTTCTCAACCGCAGGAATCAAATTCTGTTTGTTATTTTTTTGTAGGGATTTCAGATTGTCAACAATCTTTCTGAGTTTTTCTGCCTGATCCATCATATCAAGATATGCTCCCTAATAAATTTTTGGTCATCTTGTCGATATTCAAAACCTCAATATCATCAGGCACACATTGTCCAGTTGTAACAAATGATAAGTTCTTACCCGTACGGAATTTAGTATTTAAAATAATTCCATTAACCTGACTTTCGTCAAGTTTAGTAAAAATCAATTTATAATCCTTTAAGAAACTGTAATTTTGAAGAATGTCATTGCAGTTGCGTACGCTTGTAGTTGAGCTCATAACCAAATATACTTCATCCGCTTCCGAGGCGGCAATGAGAGCCTTTAACTCATCAAATTGGGATTTGTTCCTATAGCTTCTTCCTGCAGTATCAATGAGAACTACATCCTTGTCCGCATATAAGGAAATTGCATCCTTAATTTCATTAGGTGCGTAAATTACATTAACAGGCAGGCCCAATATTTCCGCATATGTCTTTAACTGCTCAACTGCTGCAATCCTGTACGTATCCGCAGTAATTAGACCTACATTTTTTCTGAGATTCAAAGAATAATTGGCTGCAATCTTCGCAAGTGTCGTTGTTTTGCCAACTCCGGTGGGACCGACAAATATTATCACTGTCGGCTTTTTATCTTCTTTAAGACCAATAGTTTCCGGTTTGCCTAAAATTCCGGAAATCAGGCTGTATAGCATGGAAGCTGCATCATTAATACTTGTAGTATCACCAATTTTTTTGCTTACAGTATCAATAAGCTTCTTTGCTATTTCCTCCTCAACCTCATTTTTAATAAGATTGTTATAAAACTGCATCAAAACCTTGGAATAAGGCCTTTCTGTCTTTTCCTGCCTTGGCGGGGCAGAAACCGGTGCTGAAGTTGATGTTGAGGCTGGAGCTGAACCGGTATTATTCTGGAACTGCTCATAGATTTTCTTGAGCATGGTCTCCATGTTATTTACCTTATTCTCCAAAACATCGATTTTTTCCTCTTTTTGTTCCGAATTTGTTTTAAAATTTATTTCCTTTTGTGTCGAACTTTCCTTTTGTTTGTTTGTTTCGACTTTTTTCACAGTTTCTTTCTTAGTACTGATATCATCATCGATGGCTGCAAGAACCTCAACCATAGGCTTGGCAAAAAAACTCAAAAGGCCTCTTTTTCTTACCTTTCTGGTGTTTAGTATAACCGCCTCATTACCCAAATCCATTTTCACCTTCAGTATTGCTTCCTGCGTATTACTTCCCATATAACGTCTAATCTTCATACTTAAATACTCACCATCCCTATCGATTGAACTTCTATATTAGGGTCAATTTCACTATATGATAGAACAATTAACCCCGGCAGAAACCTTTCCGTCAGTCTTTTAAAATATAACCTTACAACCGGCGATGCCAGTACAATGGGCTGCTGTCCCAATTCAACCAGCCTCTGCACCTGCCTTGACAAACTGGACAAAATGGTGTTTGTAACATCAGGCTCAATTGTAAGGTAAGAGCCGTTTTCTGTTCTTTGTACTGATTCCATAATAATCTGCTCTAGCTTAGGATCTATAGTAATCACATTGGATTTATTGTCATTTATAAACTTTCTTGATATTGCTCTTCCTAATGCCTGCCTAACATATTCAGTAAGAATATCGGGGTCATGAGTAACAGGTGCATAATCTGCCAATGCTTCCAGGATTGTTACCATATCCCTTATTGAAACTCCTTCTTTCAAAAGATTGGCAAGGACCTTTTGTATCTCACCAAGAGTCATAACCTTTGGAATAAGCTCCTCCACTATGGCAGGATAGTTCTGTTTTACGTTATCTATAAGGGTTTGAACCTCCTGTCTTCCCATCAGCTCATTGGCGTTTTTCTTTATTACCTCGGTAAGGTGAGTAGCTATTATTGAAGGTGAATCAACTACGGTATACCCAAGCATCTCGGCACGGTCTCTCTGGCTTTCAGAAATCCACACTGCAGGAAGTCCAAACGCCGGCTCAACAGTCCTTATACCATCTATTTCCTCCTCTACAGTGCCAGGATTCATTGCCATGTAGTGATCCAGCATTATATCGCTTTTTGTAATCTCAACACCCTTTATTTTAATCACATACTCATTTGGGCTAAGCTGTATATTATCCCTGAGTCTTATTACGGGAACAATCATTCCAAGCTCAAGGGCCAGCTGCCTTCTTATCATAACAACCCTGTCTAAAAGGTCTCCACCCTGATTGACATCGGCCAGCGGAATTATTCCATAACCAAATTCCAATTCTATCGGGTCAACCTGCAAAAGGGATATTACATTCTCAGGCTTTCTGATTTCCTCAACTTCACTCTCCTGAACCTGAACCTCTTCCTGGATTTGCACTTCCTTCTGCTGTTTCATAAGCGTGGCACCAACAATTGCAAGAATGGCTGCCAGTACCAGAAACGGTATTGTAGGCAAAAACAGCGATAAAACAACACATAATCCGGAAGATAAGAACAAAACTTTGGGGTTTCCGAATATCTGTTTTATAAGGTCATTACTCATCGCTGAGTCGGATGCTGCCCTGGTTACTATAATACCGGTAGCTGTCGATATAAGGAGAGCAGGGATCTGGCTCACAAGACCATCACCAATTGTGAGTATTGTATAGTGCTCAAGTGCAGTTCCAATCTCTTCACCTCTCATTAATACTCCAATGATAAGGCCGCCGATTATATTGATAAAAGTGATGATAATACCTGCTATTGCATCACCTTTTACGAACTTGCTGGCACCATCCATTGCCCCGTAGAAATCCGCTTCTCTTTGTATCTTCTTTCTTCTTTCCTTTGCATCCGCTTCATTAATAAGTCCTGAGTTAAGGTCCGCATCAATTGCCATCTGTTTTCCAGGCATAGCATCGAGGGTAAATCTTGCTGCTACTTCCGATACTCTTTCGGAACCTTTGGTTATTACCATAAACTGTACTACCATTATTATGAGAAATATTATAAATCCTACAACTATGTTTCCCTGTGCGACAAAGTTACCGAAACCAGCTATAACCTGACCTGCCTCACCTGATGAAAGAATATGTTTTACGGCTGTAATATTAAGTGACAATCTATATAATGTAGTTATAAGCAGCAGCGATGGGAAAATTGACATATCCAGTGCTTCCTTGGAGTAGATAGTGTTGAGCATAATTACAACGGCAAGGGATATGTTTATAGCAAGAAGGATATCCAATACGAAGCTAGGTATGGGTAAAATTATTATAAGAACTATGGATACTATAATAATGGCAACTGACATATCTCCTAGCTTCATTTTATACAAATACCCCCTCTTTACAAGCAGTTTATTTCTTCCTTCGAGATGACTAAAACCTAACTTCTTGCACCAGCCTCATTCTTAAGGCCATAAACAAAGGCCAGTATTTCCGCAACCGCCTGATACATTTCCTCAGGAATCTCCTGTCCTACCTCCACACTTTGGTACAAACTTCTGGCAAGGGGCTTGTTTTCTACAATTTCAACTTTATTCTCCCTTGCAACCTCCTTGATTCTCTGGGCTAGATAGTCCTGTCCCTTTGCTATTACCATGGGGGCAGGTGAAACGTTTGCATCATATCTTATTGCTACCGCAAAGTGGGTAGGGTTTGTTATTACAACATCGGCCTTAGGTACATCGCTAAGCATTCTGCTCATTGATATTTGTCTTTGCTTTTGCCTTATTTTGGACTTTATTTCCGGGTTACCTTCTGTCTGTTTAAACTCTTCCTTTATTTCCTGCTTGGACATTTTTAGGCTTTTCTCAAATTCATACCACTGATATATATAATCAACAGCACCTATAAAAATAAGTGCTATACATATCCTGATTGCAAGGTCAACTATGGATGAAGCAATAAAGCTGGCAACACCTATAGCATCCAAATCCATCATTATCAGTATATTGTCTGCTTGAGATTTGATGTAGGAGTATGCAATAAGCCCTACAATTGCAAGCTTTATGATGGATTTTACAAGTTCAACTACTGATCTTAATGAAAAAATTCTCTTCAAGCCGCTTAAGGGGCTGATCCTCTCAAACTTAAACTTAAGGTTTTCAAATGTAAAAAGAAATCCAACCTGTGCATACTCTGCTATCAGCCCTGTTATTAATGCTACCGCTAATATGGGACCGCATATTTTTATCAGTTCAATGCCGGAAAGCATAAAAAGCTTTGTAATTCCGTTTATTGTATAAAGATCAGGAATATTTACATACTCGGTAAGCACAACCTTGGCGAAATATGTGATTTCATTATACATGTATCCGCCTAACAAACGAAGTGCTACAAATATAAACAATAAAACAAATGCCGACGTAATTTCCTTACTTTGTAAAACCTGCCCTTTCTTTCTGGCATCCTGCCTTTTTTTCGGAGTTGCCTTTTCGGTTTTGTCACCGGCAAAAAGCTGCAGGTTAACCTGTATATACTTTTTCCTAAAAGGGTCTATAGTCATTTTTTTAATACCATATCCTTTATGACTTTGAACATTTCATTATCCAATTCTCCTACCATAAAGCCTACCAGATAAATAAATGCCGGTATTGTAAGCACCATTACCAAAACTCCAAGAATGATTTTTGCCGGCATACCTACTATAAATACGTTAAGCTGCGGAATACTCTTTGATATAATCCCCAGTGCAATGTCTGTAACCAATATGGCAGCTATTATAGGTGCACTTATCTTAAACCCTATCAAAAACATTTTACTGAAGCTAGCCAGTACATCGTTAAGGAGAATAGTATTAAAAGCCACCTCCCCGGCGGGAATGAATCTATAGCTTTCAAAAAGACCTTTCATAATTACATGATGGCCATTTGATGCCATCAGTACCATCATGCTTATCATATAGTAGAAGTTTGACGATATGGGAATCTGGATATTGCTTATGGGATCTAGTACGTTTACCATACCGAAGCCTACCTGCATGTCAATTAACTGACCTGCCATCAGTATTGCATCAAAAATAACATTAGCTATATATCCTAGAATAATTCCTACTATAAACTCTTTAAATATCAGCATGGTATAGGAATAAATATTATTTCCATAATCCACCGGATTCATCTTTACTGCATTCATGAGCAAAAGGGCTGTAATAAGAGCCAGTCCTACCTTTAAATAAACCGGTATGTTTCTTCTCCCGAATATGGGTGCTATCACAAAAAGCCCCGTCATCCTGACAAAAACCAGGATAAACATTCCTATGCCGTTTAACAGTATCCCTTCCGGTATTTGCATTATACTCCACCTACTAGTGTATAAATAATTTGAAATCCAACTATAATTCTATTTACTTAATATAATGATTTACATTCATAAAAATCCCCTCAGTAAACTCAATCAGCACCCTCAGCATCCATGAACCGAAAAGCAGTATACTTCCTAATACAGCCAGAATTTTTGGTATGAATGTAAGTGTCTGTTCCTGAATCTGAGTAGTGGCCTGAAAAATACTGATTGCAAGACCTATAATAAGACTAAGCCCCAGCATGGGAGCTGAAACATATACAACAGTCATCAGCGTCTTTTGTGCCAAATCTATTACTGCTCCCTGATCCATATAAAATCCTCCTGTTACTTTTAAGTCTCTATATTTCCAATAGCTATAAATTCTATTGCGTCATCGGACAAAGCTATTGACAATTGTTTTTGTCAATAGATTCCAGCCATCAACCATTATGAACAGCAGTATTTTAAAGGGCAGAGATATCATTACAGGAGGAAGCATCATCATCCCCATTGACATCAAAGTACTTGAGACAACCATATCTATGACCAAAAATGGTAAATAGATTAGAAAGCCAATTTGAAATGCCGTCTTAAGCTCGCTTATTAAAAAAGCCGGAATAACTACTGTAAGAGATAAATTTGACAGATCCGCTTTTTTTACAGGAGTTGTGCCTCCTGATAATGATACGAAGAGAGCAAGATCCTTTTCATAAATATATTTGTACATAAAATTCTTTATTATTGTAGATGCTTTATCAACAGCAACCTGCTGAGTTATCTCACCCTTTGTATAAGGCTGGAACGCCTGCTCGTTTATTTCCTTGCCTACAGGTGCCATAATAAACAAGGTGAGAAACAGTGCCAAACCTATTAACACCTGATTTGGCGGCATTTGCTGTGTACCCAGTGCGTTACGCAGAAAAGATAATATTATTATAATGCGGGTAAAGGATGTCATCATCATTAGTATCGATGGTGCTAATGATAAAACCGTCAGTAGCAGTAAAATCTGTATGCTCGAAGAAACATCCTTGGGATTCTGGGAAGTACCTATATCCAGGCCAATTTTAGGGATTGGTATAGACTGCTCGGCAAAAACGGCAACTGGAATAATCATTATGAAAATAAAGGCAATTATTGTAATGAAAACCTTTTTATTTCTCATTAATATTATCATCTCCATAATCTTCAACCGGTTTTCCAAACTTAGAAGACAGTATTTTTAGCCTTTGTAAATTGCCTTTAAACCTTGACGCTTCCATGTTACTATTTGGTTCATCATTATTATCATTCTTTTTATTTTTGAAGTTTTGAAAATACTTATCAAAAATCGCTTTAAAATCAAAGGTATTATTTGTTTCGGCATCCATTTCCATATCTAATTCATCCAGCTTTATTTCCTTAATAAATTCAAGGTTCTTTCCGGATGATGCCATGAGAATAAACTGGTTTCCGGCCTTAACCAGATACAACTGCTTATTCATTCCTAATGTTACTGTATCAACAATACTTAAGTACTTTCCTTTTGATGCTTTGTTCATTCTTGTACCAAGGAACCTGGTGGTGATGTATGTGAGAAACAGTATGGACCCGAAACCCACCAAATAAACAAATCCCTTAAATACAGTAACTGTAGTATCCATTAGCCAATGCTCCTATTCTACCCCAGGACTTTCTTTACAGCCTCGACAACTCTTTCTGCCTGGAATGGTTTTACAATGAAATCTCTTGCTCCTGCCTGTATGGATTCTATAACCATAGCCTGTTGTCCCATTGCTGAGCACATGATAATTTTTGAATCGGTATTAATTTTTTTAATTTCCTTTACTGCCTGAATACCATCAACTTCAGGCATGGTTATATCCATTATAACCAGATCTGGAGAAAGCTCCTTGTACTTTTCAATTGCCCTTGCACCATTTTCTGCCTCACCTGCAATTTCATAACCGTTCTTTGACAGGATATCCTTGATCATCATCCTCATAAACGCTGCATCATCAACAATTAGAATTCTTTTACTCATTCTTGATCCCTCTCCTTAAATTAGATTCTGTTAAGCTTAATGTATTATGAGAGTACTGCAATTTAATAACACAGTAATTTATATAAATTAATATTACCCACATTTTATAGTCTTTTCGAAGGATGTATAATATCAGTAATTCTCACACCAAAGCTTTCATCAATTACAACAACTTCACCTTTTGCAATAACTTTTCCGTTTACCAGTATATCTACAGGCTCACCAGCAAGCTTGTCGAGCTCTATAATTGAACCCGGGCCAAACTCCAAAATATCCTTTATAAGCTTATTGGTTCTTCCAAGCTCAACAGTTACCTGAAGAGGAACATCCATAATAATGCCTATATTCTTTTTTTCAACCACCAGCTTGCCCTCATCAAAGGACTGAAACTGTACGGGCTGCACATTTATAGGCCCGCTGTTGTGATGAGGTTCATTATATCCCATATGCTCGTTCCCAAACCCGAAACCCGTTTGCTGCTGAGGCTGGGGCGAAAACTGCTGCCCAAACCCTGATGATTGCATGGATTGTGATGAAAACTGCTGCATGGAAGGCTGCATCGGCTGTGGTGAAGACTTAACAGGTTCAGGCTGGCTAGTGCTTTTCGTATCCATGTTAAGCAGGTTATCCACAAGGTTTTTGGCAAAGTTAATAGGTATAAGCTGCATAATTTCGCTGTCAATGAGGTTTCCAATAATCATTTTAAAGGAAATCTTTACTACAGTCTTTTCCTTCTCAAACTCATTAAATGGATGTTCTGCTCCTGTCCTTATATTGAAAGCCTTAGGGGGCGAAATATCTATTCTTTTATCAAACAGCGATGACATAGAGGTTGATGATGATCCGATCATCTGGTTCATAGCCTCTCCTATAGCACTTAAGTGCAATTCGGAGAGTTCTCCCTGACGGTTGCTTCCATCCCCGCCCATCATTAAATCGGTTATTATCTTTACATCATCTTCTTTCATGATTAATAAGTTTATGCCGTTAAGCCCTTGGGTATATTCAACCCTTACCGCAACAACAGGCAGATCATATGCTGCCGACAACTCACCCCAGGTTGATACGGTAACCTTTGGCGTTGTTATGGTTACCTTGTGGCCTAGTAAAGTAAACAAGGTAGTTGCAGAGGTTCCCATGCTTATATTGCCTACTTCTCCAAGTGCATCAATTTCCTGAGGGCTAAGACCTTCTGCATTGCCTGCACCATTATCCAAAGAAGGTTCTGATATGGGTGTACCATTCAGCAAGGCATCAATTTCTGCTTGTGAAAGCATATCTCCCATTCTATTCATCCTCCCTTTTTAAAACATCCGTAATTTTTATGGAAACTTTACTCTTTTTTACTCCCGGGCTGGCGTAAAACTTAAGAATGTCCCCCACCAGAACCTCAAGATTGCCGTTTATATTTGTATCTAAAGGCAAAACGTCTCCCTGCTGCAATTCGATGAATTCCGATACATTAATAACTGTTCTCCCAAGTATTGCTTTTAAGGGTACCACCGTCTGCTCTATTTTACTCTCTATATTTTCTTTTATATCTGAAGTAAATTCTTTCTCTATGGTAGAAAACCAGAACTTTGTGCTGAGCTTTGAAACAATAGGCTCAACAACCATATGAGGGATACATATGTTAATCATTCCTTCCACTTCCCCAACTCTTGCACTTAATGTTACCAGGGCTACAATTTCATTAGGAGAAATGATTTGTGCAAACTGTGCATTGGTCTCAATTTTTTCAAGCCTAGGTCTTATGGCAATAACATTTTCCCATGGCTCTCGCATGAGGTTTAACATCTGAATTATAATTCTTTCAATAATAGCCAGTTCTATTTCGGTAAATCCCCTTACCCTATCCATTGATGAACCTTTCCCACCTAAAATTCTGTCAATCAAAGCAAAGGATATGTTAGGAGCTATTTCAAATATAATTGAGCCTGTTAAAGGCGTAAAATCAACAACAGACAAAATAACCGGGTTGGATATGGAGTTATTAAACTCATAATACGAAAGCGGTTCGACAGATATAACATCGACCTGCACAAGAGTCCTAAGGTAACCTGATAAAAAGTTTGTTACCAAACGGGAGTAATTCTCATGTATTATATGTAATGTTTTCAAGTGATCCTTTGCAAATTTACTAGGCCTTCTGAAGTCATGGCTTTTAATCTTCTTCTCTTGAGTAGTAGTCTGCATCTGTTGTACATCTATTTCCCCGGTATTCAGGGCTCTAAGCAGTTCATCTATCTCATTTTGCGAAAGTATATCTCCCATTTGGTCACCTCCTTACTGATAGAACCAATCTTCAAGTACAACTGAATATACCAGATCAGTCTTAATTATTTCAGACTCCAACAACAAATGGTTAATCTGCTGCTTTAACTCTTTTTTGGTTTTTTCCTTGGTTTCCGGCTTTGATACTTCATCCACAGACATATTTAAAAAGTAATTTCCTACCAGTTCCCTCATTTCACTTTCATATGCCTTGAGCTTTACTGCAACATCCTTGATTCCTTCAACCTTAATAAAATACTTGAGTTTTATACTTACTCTGATAGCAGCAAGTGACTTTTCTTCGGATGACGGACTTGATTTCAGGTTGAAAATTTTATCACCTTCAAAAAGTGCCATTTCTGCCAATTCACTGTCCTTAGGTGTTGTAACAGTCACTGTCTCAACAACCTTTGTCTCTTTACCAGAGTTGTTGCCTCCGAAAACAAAGACATAAATAGCAAGCACAGCTAAACTTAAAGAAAGAAACGCAACAACAATCAGCAGAACAAAAAAGCTTCCTTTTCCACCCACCTCTAATGCCCCCTTTTATAATCCTTATAGTACCCATTTAGGGATACCTAAAAGAATTACACTGAACAAAATCACAAAGTGATTTTATACACAACACTAACATTAATGTTCTATAGCTAAACAAAAAGTAAATCTAAAAAATAACATCGTGTTACCTCAATTTACTTTCCTACTACTAAATTTCAATATTTCTTTGGATTACTTATTAAGGAATGACTAAACAATTACTTCCCTTTCAAACGTGTATTAACGAATTATGTCAATGCATAAGCCCATATTATAGTGGAAGTTATATATTGGTCATTACTGTCCAGACAGCTTAATTTAAGATTATTAAACCTTCAAATTGCTTTATTAAAAATGTAATCAAGAATAGATCAGTTCATCTCTGCTGATAAACATTATTTTTCCCTTATATTGTATCACCTTATCCACTATTTGATCAATAGTTTCCGATACAACAAGTTTTTTACCATGTATTGTAGTCAATACAGTATCTGGCGTTGACTCAACCGACTCAATTAATTCACAATTTAAAACAAATGTTGAACCATTCAAACGCGTTAATTTAATCATAATATTTTTACCTCAAAAACTCAAGTGTTTTTTTATGTTACTTTTTTATGTTAAGAAATTATTAGACTGCGGCCATATTAAATTTACCCTGATGACATAAGCGTTTAGCAGGAATTTATAATACTCAAAAATTATTACTATAGACTGCTTGAAATTATTACAAGCAGTCTATTTGAAAACAATGTAACATAATTTAATTATTCAACCATAATTATCTTACCTTTTTAGGTTAACCAATTCCTGAAGCATCTCGTCTGATGTGGTAATAATTCTGCTGTTTGCTTGGAATCCCCTTTGAGTTACAATCATATCTGTGAATTCTCTGGAAAGATCAACGTTCGACATTTCCAGTGTTCCAGGATTCAAACTACCTACCCCTTCACCGCCAGGCTTCACGGCCTTCTTAAAGTCTCCCGAGTTGGTGGTGGGCAAGTACATATTGTCCCCAACCTTCTGAAGGCCTCCAGGGTTTTCAAAGCCGGCCAACGCCAACAGCCCTAACGGCTGCTGCTGACCATTGCTGTAAACCCCTGTAATAATCCCATCGCTTCCGATATTGAATGTAACCAGATTACCTGTTGGATAACCATTTACGTCGCTAGGCTTAACAGAGCTATCTGCATCATACATTGTAAGCTTTTGAAAATCCAGTGTTACATCAATAGGCTGTGTTCCCACACTTGATCCCGGTATCAGCTGTATCATAGGATTTGTACTATAGCCGGATGCAGTCGTAACAATCTGCCCTTTTGTATCAAACTGTAAAAAGCCGTTTGCAGTTGATGACCCAAAAGTGGCATTTACACCTGATCCTGATGATGCCGACCAGAACCATACTGTTCCTCCTGTGGTTCCGCTGGCTGTTATACCGCTTGCTGAATCCTTCCAGAAGTTAATACTTATCTTGTAATTATTGCCTAAAGTATCATAAACTGTCATTGGGACTGTAAACTGAGGCAACGATGTAGAAATTGCACTTCCAAGTGGAGCCTTTGATGCATCCAGATTTCCTGCGAATACAGCACTCGAAGTTTGTCTTGCTGCAATCATTCTCTTATTTTTATTATATACATCAGAGTAAAGGTTTATTGGCTCTACAGGCTTTTCAGTATCAAATTTATAAGAACCGTCAGCCTGCATGGCTCCGCCGTAATCCTGCCATCCATAAACATTCAACCCCCCTGAAGAAACAAGGTTTCCCAGCTTGTCCACACCAAAATTACCTGCCCTGGAGAATTTGAATAAATCAGCTGAACCACCCTTCAGTATGAAAAAGCCTTCTCCTTCAATGGATAAGTCTGTCGGGTTATCGGTTCTTTGTAAGCTTCCCCTTGTATGTATGGTATCAACAGCTCCTACACCCAGCCCGAGACCGAGCTGCATGGGATTAGTTCCCCCTCTGCCTGTGGTTGAATCTGGTGCTGATGCACCTTTCATAGTTTGACTGAATACTTCCTGGAATGTTACCCTTCCTGATTTAAATCCAACAGTATTAACATTTGCAACGTTATTACCAATAACGTCCATTCTTGTTTGGTGAGCCCTTAACCCCGATACACCGGAGAACATAGATCTCATCATATTAAAACTCCTCCTTCAGCGGACTATTCCATCAGTCGATCCGGAATAGGCGGCCCCCCCGAAGGGTCCAGCCGCAATATAATAACCTTCATTTTAATATCGGAAAATTTTGCTTGTTTGTTAACCTTTAATGCAGATCAAAATGTTAATATAGAATACTATGCGAACACAGCTCCATCAATATTTGTAAATACATTGTCTTTAAGTTCGTTGTTGTTTACCGCAGTTATGACTGTTTTACTTTTTACATTAACTACGAATGCCATATTGTCCACTATTACCAATGAGTCCTTTACTCCTTTCATGCTGGCCTTGTTTACTGCCTCTGACATCTTTTCCTTTTGGGCTTCAGTAAGCTTTATGTTTCGGGATTGGAGCCTTTGCTCGGCATGCTTTGAAAATTTCAGACCTTCATTCTCGTTTATTTTATCCTTTAATATAGAACCAAAGTCATTGGCAGCACCTGTCTTTTCCTTTGTGGGATTGCTTCTTTGCAAATTTTGACTGCCATTTATTCGTCCGATGTTATTAAAGTAATTGTTGTTTACAACCATAACTACTCACCAGCCTTTGGCGGCTCTACCGATCTGATATTCATTATGCTTTCAACAGGCACATCCAGTTTGTCGAGTATCGCAGTAGTTACACCGTCCGGCGTTATCTTATACTCCCTGAGTATTCCCGATACAGGCACTTCCTTTCTTGTTTTCGGATCTATTACGTTAACCTCTACGGTCTCACCTATATGAGATTCCAGGTAGCTTTTCTTATATGTAGTATCTGTAGTTTGTACACCGGTTGCAATACTGGAAATCTGTACCTTGACTCCGTCCATAACCGCATAGTCTTCATAATAGCCCTTTTGTATTTCCGTTACTGTACCGCTGACAGGAACAATATCACCGGTGGAATTGCTGTAAACAGCACCCTTACACTCAAATCCAATCAGGTTGGTATAATTGGAAATATTACTGTTTCCACCTCTTTGCCCCTCTGTAATCTCTGTTACCTGGTCAACAGGAACCTCTTCACCTTTAACAATAACAAAGGTCTTATCCTTGGATATCTTTACAGATGTTACTTCTCCCTCAACGATTTTCTGCTGATTTGTGGATGCATCGTTTACCGTTGCTGTCACATGTTTACCCACCAAGTTCATGGCCTTTACTGAAGAAAACCCTGTATTCATGTTTTGCATCTGTTCCAATGAGCTAAACTGTGCCATTTGGCCTATAAATTCCTTGTCTTCTGTCGGCTTCATAGGATCCTGATATTTCAGCTGTGTTACCAAAAGATTTAAAAAATCAGTTTTACCAAGATCTCCAGTCTTTCTATTGCTGGTTGCCTTTGAAGACTCATCAATAATCTGCTGTATGGTTTTTTGTGTACCTATAGAACTAATAGCCATCTTACTTCCTCCTTCAAGCAGTAAGGTTAATTCTGCTTTCTCCCATTATGTAAGGATTCACTTTTTCAACATTTGAAGCTGCTTCCATAGTTGATACGGTATTGAACCCAATCGGTTTACCCTTGCTGTTATTTTCTTTTGCTCCCTGATTATAGTCCTTCTGCCCGCTAAATTCTCTTGAAGGGTTGCTGTCTACAGAAACGGAAAAACCCTGTATTGAAATGCCCTGCTTTTCCAATGTATCCTTCAAAAGCTGCATATTTGACTCCAGAACTTCTTTTACCTGTTGACTTTCCGCTATAAACTTTGCTGTGATTATTCCGTGTTCTGTTACTACTTTGAGGGAAAGCTTTCCAAGGTTCTCAGGTCTCATTGATATAACCATTTCAGACTTATCTCCATTAAAAACAACCTTTGCCTTATCAATTACCTGAGTCAAAATATCCCTTTTACTAACCGGCTGATCCTTAATAGTCTTAAGTGCTTCCACATCTCCCGCACTTTTATTTAAATTACCCTGTTCAGCCGGCACAGATTGCAAATTACTGCTTATTCCCTTCACATCAGCTTTTGACTCAATACTTAAATCCTCCTTTGAAGATTTAAGATATACCTGTTCCTGGTTTTTTCCTGCTCCCTGGTTCTCTGAAGCTTTTACATTTTCCTCTTTGCTATTTGCTCTTGGGTCCCTTAAATTCTCGGAATTTTGAGAAGCCTCTTTCTTTGCATCTCCAGCTTCAGTGATTTTTCCCATATTTATAGGCTGTGATTCTACAGTTTCCTCTTCGGAGTCCATAACCATCTCACTTTCGGTATTCCCTTGCATTGAAGCCTTACTGCTGTACTTGTCCATCATGCTCCTAACAACCTTTGTCAGTTCTTCTTTCATAGCTTCAGGATTTTCCTTAAGTTTTTGAGTCAGTTCCTCTATTTTTTCCTTCAACTTTTCTGCCAGCTCTTCAAGAGATGTCTTGGATTCTTCCTTTATGTTATTCACCTCTTTGGCATTGCTACCTCCAGCTTTTAGTTCATCGGTATTCATCTTGCGGATATCATCATTTTGCAAATCTTCCAATACAACGCTGCCATCTGCCGACTTCAAATCCACAAGCTTTACCACACCCTCAACAAGTTCCTTTAATGCATTTTTCTGCTCTACGTTGAGACCAAGCTTTTGTGCAATACCTTCTATGATAGCGGGAATTTTGGCTTCATCCTGAAAATCCTGAGGCTCGATATTAATATCTTCCATTATTTTTCTGAATTCCTCCGGCTGCATACCAAGAACCTGTGCAACAGCAATTTCTTCCTGTGATATTTCAAGACTTGCAGGTTTCTTTACTTTTTTATTATTCTCACCATTCATGCCGTCTTCTCTGTCAATATCATCATTGACCTTTTTAGACTCCTTTGTGCTGTTCATTTCAGGCTTTTGGTCGTTTCTTAGAGCTTCCTTGAAAGAGTTAAACCTTGGGCTATTCCTTTTAATTGATTCTCTTGCTTCTGCCTGGTTTCTGTTTAAGTTTCTTCTGTTTTCAGCCGCTTTTAATTGGATGTCGAAAGCCTCTCTCTCAAATGATGCTTTTTGAATTGTAGGTGCCGCTTTTTCATCGCTTAATGCTGCCTTGGATCCTGCTGGAAACACTTGCGTTTTTTGCATAAATCCTAGCATTAGGTTTTGAGTTATCATTGTCTCACCTCCTTTCGCTGTTAGCTCATTAATATAAAAACTAAACCTTTATTCCTATAGCTGGTTATTGGGGTTTAGGTGTAGCCATGTAAAATTTTGATAGTTTCTCAGAAACCTTGGCTGAAAATTCCGTCTTCATTGCTGCAAGGACCTCCGCTGAAGACTCTTTTTTCATATACCTTAGTATGTCTACCACAAGATCAATTTTACCAGTGCCAAGCTGCTCAAATATAGCAGCCGCAGCAGATGGATCCATGGTTTCATACAAAGTTGCGAATTTCTTTGTTTCAGTGTCAACCTTTTTTTCTGTAATTATCTCTTTGTAAATTTTCTCTGAGACCTCAGGATTAAGCTGCTCGTAAAACTCTTTGAACCCTGTTTTGTCTCCCTTTGCTACAATCTCGTCTATCTCTTTTTTATAGCCTTCCAGCTTCTTTCTTTCATCTTCCATTTGTTTTTTGCCAGCCTCATTTTGTTTTTTCAATTCTTCGTTATCCTTCTTGTACTTATCAGCCTCAACTTTTATTTTATCCTGCTCATTTTTTGTCTTCTCAAGTTCAGCAATCTTTTTATTTGCGTCATCCAACTCTTTTATTTTTTCATCCTTTGCCTTTTTAAGCTCCACATACTTTTTCTTTAAATCCTCAGGTGTCAATTCTTCCGGATCATCAGCTTCTTTGGCTGTTGGTAGTGCCAGGTTTAAAACAGGTATTCCCTGGATTTCCTTCCTGTACTTCTCAGCAGTACCGTTAACATTATTTTTTATAACAATAAATAAAGCCCCTCCAATAACCGCAATCATTATTACCAGTGCTGTCAAAAGAGCAAACAATACAAACAAGATTCCTTTTTTATCGCTCTCATCCACGCTTCCTTGCGGTTTAGGGCTTTGTAGTTGTTGATTTACTACTTCCTCTTCCAGGTTTTTATCCTTTTTGGCCATTTTTATCCCCTAAATTTCATTCTCTGTATATTTGTAGCTGACGATTTCATCCATTCTCTTTTGTTCATCCTTGCCTAACTCACTTAAGTATTCCTTATATTTTTTTTCCTTAAGTTTCTCTAAAATTTTCCTCTCTTTAACTATTTTTATAAGGTCTTCCCTATATCTATCGACATTATCGCTAGCTTCCTTAATATTTTTATTTTGCAGTTCAATGTTTTGGGCAAGCTTTGAAATATACAGTGTGTATCCCTTGAGCTCATCAATCCTTACGTAGGATGATGTCTTTTCCTGAAATTCACTTATATATTTTTCCCTGTTCTCAACAAGGAACCTTGCTTTTTCCTTCTCCTCCTCCAGCCTTTGAACAGCTTTTCCAAGCTCATTCTTTGCACTATCCTCAAGCTGGATTTTTATGTTTAGAAGAGGCTGCAGTCTGAATTTAAATTTTGCCATATATGATCATCCTTATCATTAATCCAATAGGCTGAACATCATATTGGTAGTCTCATCAAAAGTCAATTTGTCATGAGTTCCCTGCTCAATAAAGCCCAAAATTTTATCATGAACGTCTATTGCATAGTCAATTTTTTCATTGCTGCCCCTAACATATGCACCTATATTTATCAGGTCTTCCGCCTCTCTGTATACAGCCATAATCTTCTTTATTTCTGCTGCTGTTTTTTTGTGCTCTTTTGTTACAATGTCCGACATAACCCTGCTTATACTTGCCAATACATCAATAGCCGGGTACTGGTTTTTATTTGCCAGGGCTCTGGATAGCACTATATGTCCATCCAAAATTCCTCTTGCCGTATCAGTTACTGGCTCCATCAAGTCGTCACCATCAACCAATACTGTGTATAGTCCTGTAATGGAACCTTTATCGGAGCATCCTGACCTTTCCAAAAGCTTGGGCATCATAGCAAATACCGATGGGGTATAGCCCCTTGAGACTGGCGGTTCTCCTACTGCAAGCCCTATTTCCCTCTGTGCCATTGCAAAACGTGTCAATGAATCCATCAGCAGCAGGACATCCTTTCCCTGATCCCTATAATACTCTGCAATAGCCGTTGCTACAAGGGCTCCTTTAAGTCTTACCAATGCAGGCTGGTCTGATGTGGCGATTACAAGAATTGATCTTTCCAGCCCTTCTTCTCCCAAGTCCTTTTCTATAAACTCCTTAACTTCTCTTCCACGTTCTCCAATAAGTGCAATAACATTTATATCCGCTTTAGTATTCCTGGCAATCATACCTATAAGGGTGCTTTTTCCAACACCGCTTCCGGCGAATATGCCCACCCTCTGACCTTTGCCAACCGTCAAAAGCCCATCTATTGTTTTAACCCCTAATGACAGAGGCTCTGATATTCTCTTTCTTTGAAGGGGATGAGGCGTGGTGTTTTCAACTGGGTAAAAGCACTGGGTTTCAAAAACACCCTTACTGTCAATAGGCTTACCCATACCGTCCAATATCCTTCCCTTCAGCATTTCTCCCACACCAACCCGCAGCAGTTCACCTGTAGCCACTACCTTGTTACCAGGACCTATGCCGCTCATATCACCAAGAGGCATAAGAAGAACCTTATTGTCCTTAAATCCAACAACTTCCGCTTCTATGGCTTTTCTCCCCTTTGAAGTGTGAATGTAGCACATTTCTCCCATATTTACTTCAGGACCGGTAGATTCAATTGTTAATCCAACAACTTTTGATACTTTACCTGTATATTCAATATAATCAGATTTTTCCAGTATTTCCGCGTATCTTCCCAAGTCTATTACAGGCATTGTCCGCACCCCTCATGTAATTTTCAGGTAATCATCTATTTGTCCAAAATAACATTTCTGAATGCACTCTCGATTTTTTTGAATTTAGTCTGCATCCCTGCATCAATAGTTCCGTATGCTGTCTCCACCATACACCCTCCGGCCTTTAATGATGAGTCTTTCTTTATGTCAAGTTCACCTATACCCTCAACCATTCCCAAAATAATATCCTTGTTGGCACAGACATAGTCAAAGTCTTCATTTGATACCTTTAAGACCACATTTTCCTTGCTGGAACACTTTTCAAAGGCCTGCTTTATAAGTCCAAGAACGACTTCCTTATTGGTACTGATTTCCATGCCCAAAACCTTTCTGGCTATATCCAACACAATGTTTACAGCATCAGACTCAATACTTTCAAGGACCTCCTTATATTCAATCCTTGCATGCTCCTTGATAAACTCTGCCTCCTCAAGCAAGTCCTCATACTGCTTCTTAACCTCGTTATACCCTTCTTCGAAGCCTTTTTGCCTGGTCTCTTCCAAAATTGCAGCTGCATTCTCCATAGCTTGGTTCTGGATTTGATTTACAATCCTTTCGGCCTCGAAATTTGCCTCTTTTATTATCATTTCCGCTTCTTCACGGGCAGCTTCCAGTATTTGTTCCCTGGTTTCAACGTCATCCTGCTGCTGAATGAAAAGTTCCTTATCATCATCAAAACTCATATCATCGTCCATATGCTTAACTGTCTGAAAATTTAACGGCTTATTTACTTGAAACGGTAATCCCAGATTTATCTGATAGTTTTTATATACCTTGTTATACAATTATTTCATCTCCTCCGCCTCTGGAAATAACAATTTCACCTGCATCTTCAAGCTTTCTTATTACATTAACAATTTTTTGCTGTGCCTCTTCAACATCTTTGAGCCTTACAGGTCCCATGAAGTCTATATCCTCTTTTATCATCTCGGACAAACGCTTTGACATATTACCGAATATAAGCTTCTGAACCTCTTCGGTAGAGCCCTTTAATGCAATAGCAAGCTGGCTGTTGTCAACTTCCCGCAAGAACCTCTGTATCGATCTGTTGTCAAGGGTTAATACATCTTCAAATACAAACATTCTCTTCTTGATTTCTTCTGCCAAATCAGTATCTTCAATTTCTAAGGTTTCCATAATATATTTTTCTGTTCCTCTATCAACATTATTGAGGATATCAACAATTGACTGAACACCACCTGCAGCTGTAAAGTCCTCAGTCACCAGTGAAGAAAGCTTCTTTTCAAGCACCCTTTCTACTTCTTTTATTACTTCGGGAGATGTCCTGTCCATCGTCGCAATTCTCCTTGCCACATCCGCCTGTTTGTCCTGAGGCAAAGCCGATAAAACTATTGATGACTGCTGAGGCTTAAGATAGGCAAGAATTAGAGCTATCGTTTGGGGATGCTCGTTCTGTATAAAGTTTAGAAGCTGCGAAGGATCTGCTTTTCTGACAAAATCAAAGGGTCTCACCTGCAGCGATACAGTAAGCTTGTTTATAACCTCCAAAGCCTTTTGAGTTCCTAAAGCCTTCTCAAGAATTTCTTTGGCATAATTTATACCACCTTCTGCTATATAATCCTGTGCGAGGCATATCTGGTAAAACTCTTCTAAAACCCGTTCCTTGTCTTCTGGTGTTACAGTCCTAATATTTGCAATCTCAAGTGTAAGCTGCTCTATCTCTTCTTCCTTTAAATGCTTGAATATTTCAGCGGATTTTTCAGGTCCAAGAGATATTAAAAGCATAGCTGCTTTGGTTTTTCCATTATAATCACCTTTAAATCCGGTACTGTTACGGCTCACCTTTATCCCCCCAGCAATTTTTCGGCTAAGTTTCTTTTTATTATCTATATATTACTCCCAATCATCTGAAAGCCATGTTCTTAAGAGCTGTGCCACAGAATCAGGTTTTTGTTTTACAAACTTTTCAATCTGCTTCTTAACTTCAGATTTCTCTTCCATATCAATTTCTTGGATTTCATCCTCAAATTCATCTCCAACCGTTACATCAAAGCCACCTGTTGTTGCTGCAGCCAAAGCCGGCTCGGCCGCCGGAGCCGCCTCCTGTGGTGCTTCCTTTTTCTTCTTTCTCGGTATAAGTGCAATCATAAGACCTATAGTTAAAAGCAGCAGCAATGCAAAGAACCCATAAGCATTGACAAGCTCCTTTATTGTGTCGGCTAATGACTTAACTTCAATGGTTTCAGGAGCCATTTTATATTTGTTAACCGATATGTTAGCTGCCGGTATTCCTGTAGCTCTGCTCACATCGCTCTTAATTGACTCGATGAACTCAGCAGTGATATTCTTATCATCCTTAACCCTTCTTCCATAGTATAATGCAACGGTCATGGATGATTTCTCCATATTTAAGGCACCCAGTGCCTTCTCCTCATCTGTAACTGTTCTCTTATACTCGTTATTTATCTTCTCAGATGACTTGTCATATGTAGAATTGCCATCGGAATTTAATGGGTATGTAGTGGTATCTCCCGGGTTTGTGTCGGTTCCGGGAACTCCCCCTGCTTCTCCGTTAACAAGCTTCTCCTTCGTCCTCTCGGAGCTGATAATGGCGGGACCATCCAGACCTGTACCGTTTGAAATGTCACTTGTCTGCCTTTTAAGTTTATCAAAATCAAGAACAGGATTTACAACAGCCCTAATGCTTTCAAAGCTGTCAAGGGGCACCTTGTTGTAAAGATTATATACACTGTTCTCAAGTGTCACTTTCATCTTTTGCTTCATATCATACTGATTGTTTGCCTCATTTATTGTACTGTCCACCGATTGGTTATTCAAAATATTCAGATTATTATCAAGAACAGTGACATCCTTTGGTTCTAGCCCAATAACACTTGATGCAACCATCATGACAATACCCTGAACCTGTTTCTCAGTAAGCTCACTCTTCGGTTTGATAATTACATTTGCAGAAGGCTTTTCATTATCCTTCTTGTCAATTATAAACGGAGTGTCTTCAGGTTTGGATATAGTGACGCTTGCATCTTCAATATTATCCGCCAGCATTTTTAGTTTTGTGCTTAATGTTGACTCGTCATAGTGTTGCCAAAGCTTTTGTTTGTCGCTTTCGGTAGTATTTATTTTTATGGAGCTGAAAGCATCCTCAAAGGTCATGCCGCTTTTAGGATATCCGCCCTGAATTAATGCTACCTGTGCTTTGTTATTGTCTTTTGAATTTATAAGAATAGTTCCTGAATTTTGATCCAGCTTGAACTTTATATTCTGCTCCTGGAGAATTTTAGTCATCTCACTGATATCTTTTTGATTGGAACTTTTAATAAGCGGCACATAGCTTGTACGAGTAGCCAAAACTATGCTCGCTGCAAGAACAGTCACCAGAATGGCAGAAATAATATAAATCCGCCTTTTCTGGGACTTATCGAGAACTTTCCATAATTCAGCAGCTTTTTGCTGTAGCCTTGAAATAAATTCAGGCATAATTACACCACCTTTTACAGAGCTTTCTCTTCCGTGAAAAATTTCCAATCCTAGATTTGATACCCATTAACCCCTAATATAATCTTCCATTTATCTCCGTTCAGGTATTGCCATATTAACTTTCTTGTTTTGATTTTATTTAATTAAAACTTTAGATCTGCATTCTCATTATTTCAGTATATGCATCAAGAATTTTGTTTCTGATTTGAATAGTGAGCTGTAAGGCTACATCCGCCTTCTCTCCGGCAATCAAGACCTCGTGAATATTGTCAGTCCTTCCTGCTGCCAAATCATTTGTAAGCTCCTTTGATTGGGCCTGTAGTTCATTAACGGAGTTTAGGGCATTATTAAAAATCTCCGAAAAATTTAATCCCTTATTTTCACTGACCGGGATGTTCTTATCAAAAGTAACAGGGGATATTGCATTAAAACCGTTTATCGAGTTAACAGCCATAACATCCTCCATGTATAGTAGTTTTTACTAGATAATTATGTAGAATATACTTTATTTTATTAATACCATATTAATCTATTCGATATGTTAACGACCGATATCAAGTGCTTTAAGAGCCATACTTTTTGTGGTATTTATAGCAGTAACATTGGCTTCATAGGATCTTGTGGCAGAAATCATATTTATCATTTCCGTAAGAACATCCACATTGGGCATGTTTACATAACCATCTTTGTCAGCATCAGGATGTCCGGGGTTGTAAACCTTTTTTAATGGAGAAGAGTCTTCAACAATGTTACTTACCCTGACACCATTGCCTGCTATCTTATTTTTGCTGCTAGCACTTAAATACTCTGAAAATGGTGCCGATGCCGACTTTTCCTCAAATACCACAAGCTTCCTTCTATACGGCAGTCCGTTTTCACTTCTCGTTGTCTCGGCATTCGCAATGTTCTGGGATATTATGTCCATTCTGAGTCGTTGGGCTGTAAGCCCTGTAGAACTTATATCAAGAGAACTGAAGTATCCCATATATTATTTTCTCCCTTCACTTATTACCGACTTAAGCTTTCTAAATTCTCCTGAAAGTTTTTGCGTCAATGCGTTATACAATATGTTATTCTTTGCCATCAAAGACATCTCTGCCTCAATGTCAACATTATTACCGTCAAGTCTCATTTGAAGTGCGGAATTATCCTCTGTGACACTTATATTAACATTATCCACATTGCTTCCTCCAATGGGGATGTGCCTTTTATCTGTACGATAGCCCCTAAAGCTGCTTTTATCCATCGCATCGCTTAAAGCCTTTTCAAAAGCTACTGTTTTTCTTTTATAATCCGGTGTATCAACGTTGGCGATATTTTGTGTGATTGCTTCATTCCTTAAGACTGTACCATCCATTGCTTTTTCCAATATTTTTGCATTGTTGAATAACCATCCGACCATAGGTTATCCCCCTTCCAGTGGAATTCTTTAATTTTCCTATCACACCCTAAAATAAAAGAAAAAATTGTATTAATTGTATTAATGGTAACAAAAAATGATTAATCTTTCATATGGCAAAATTTCGACAAAACTTTTGGTTTCTCTTTACAAAAAGCTTAAATTTGATATGTAAATGCACTAAGAAGATAATATCTTGGTCATATAAATACATAATATCATAATTTTCTATGAAATTCAACAAAAAATGCAGTTGGAAAAATATATGCAATTATATATTTCTGGAGATAATACTAATAACTGCCTGGCACCATATAATGGACATCAGGCAGTCTATTAATTTACTGTAATATAGCTATTTATGAACTAAATCGTTCTTCAATCTGACTTTTTATTTCTCGTACCTTCTCTAAGGCCCTCTGGGATATTTCAAAGTTTTTCTTTCTCTTGTCTTTGATTCTGACATCCAAGCTGTCCATCAACCCGAAATTGACATTCATAGGCTGAAAATTTTTAACTGCAGGATTGGAAATATAACTGCTCAACGCTCCTATAGCCGTAAGTTTTGGAAAAAGAACCACATCCTTACCAAAATAGGTTAATGCAGCATTAATTCCTGCCAGCATACCGGATGAGGCCGATTCCACGTATCCCTCAACTCCTGTCATCTGGCCTGCGAAGAACAGGTTTGGCCTATCCTTAAGCCTATATGCTCCGTCCAGCTTACCAGGCGAGTTGATAAAAGTATTGCGATGCATTACTCCGTACCTTAGATATTCAGCATTTTCAAGGCCTGGTATCAATCCGAACACCCTTTTTTGTTCAGGCCATTTGAGCCTTGTCTGGAATCCTACTATATTATAAAGAGTGCCTTCTGCATTGTCCTGCCTCAGCTGAACTACAGCATAAGGCTCCTTTCCTGTATTGGGATCTACCAGACCTACAGGCTTTAAGGGGCCGAATCTTAGCGTATCCTTTCCTCTTTGAGCCATGCTTTCTACAGGCATGCAGCCTTCAAAAACAGCATCCTTTTCAAAGTCCTTTATCTCGGAAGTTTCTGCATTGTTAAGCTCATTTAGAAAATGCTCGTATTGCTCCTTATTCATAGGACAATTGATATAGTCATCTGACCCTCTGCCATATCTGGCAGCTCTAAAGGCCTTGCTCATATCAATGGAATTGTATTCAATAATAGGTGCTGCCGCGTCGAAAAAGTACAGGTATTCCTTTCCGATCAAACCACCTAAATAACCTGAAAATTCTTCAGAGGTAAGGGGCCCGGTTGCTATCACGGTAATCCCCTCTTCCGGCAGGCTCTTTATTTCCTCGTTTATAATTTGAATGTTTTCAGTTTTCTTTAAAATATCGGTAACCATTCCGGAAAAATTGGTCCTATCGACAGCCAGTGCACCTCCTGCTGGCACAGAAGTATCATCTGCACACCTTAGTATGATAGAATCCAATATTCTCATCTCTTCCTTCAAAAGGCCCACTGCATTTTCAAGCTGTGCTGAACGCAGTGAATTGCTGCAAACAAGCTCCGCAAATGTTTCTAGATGATGTGCCGGTGAAAATTTGCGGGGCTTCATTTCATAAAGCTTTACCTTTACACCTCTTTTGGCAATCTGCCATGCAGCTTCGCTGCCTGCAAGGCCAGCTCCAATAACATTAATATAGTCAGTCATTTATCCACATTTCCTCTTATTCTTTAGTCATTCTTTAGTTATTATTTAGTTATTATTTAGTCATTTATAATTATCCCTAATCATTCTTTAGGCTTTACATAATCGCAGCCTTCTTTACTGCATTTAATGGTCTCCTTCTTTCCGGATGCATGAGAAACCAAAAAGCTGTCGCATTTAGGACATTTTTCATCGGTTGGCTTATCCCATGTCATAAAACCACAGTCAGCTCTATTCTCACAGCTAAAATATTTTCTTCCCTTTTTAGTCTTTCTTATTACAACCTTGCCACCGCATTTTGGACAATTAACCCCTGCCTCTTCGACAATAGGCTTTGAGTTCCAGCACTCAGGAAATCCGGGGCAAGCAAGAAACTTACCGAACCTGCCCATTTTTACAACCATATTTTTACCGCATTTCTCGCAAATAACATCAGAAACCTCAACAGGTATTTCTACCTGGCCAATGCTTTCCTCTGCTTCATTCAATACAACAGCAAAATCTTTGTAGAATTCTTTCATGATTTCCACCCATCTTTTGCCTCCAACCTCCACTGCATCAAGTTTATTTTCCATTTGAGCAGTGAACTGAACATCCACTATATCTTTAAAATTATTTTTCATAATATCCGTTACAATTTTGCCCAGCTCTGTTGGAAAAAGAAATTTCTTATCCTTTTCGACATATCCCCTTGCAAGGATGGTAGTAATGGTAGGGGCATAAGTACTTGGCCTTCCTATCCCCTTCTCCTCCAATGCTTTTACAAGTGTTGCTTCTGTATACCTTGGCGGAGGCTGAGTAAAATGCTGTTTGGGATCAAGCTTTTTAAGGTCAAGCTCTTCACCTTCTTCTAAAACAGGTATATTGGTTTCGGAATTTTCTCCTTCATCATCCCTGCCCTCAATATATACTGACATAAACCCTGGAAATTTCACCTTCGATCCTGTTGATTTAAAAATATAATCGCCGGCATTTATATCTACACTCAATGTATCATATACTGCAGATGACATTTGACTTGCAACAAATCTTTCCCAAATAAGCTTATACAACTTATATTGCTCATTGGACAATGAATCCTTAATTTGATCAGGCTCCATACTTACGTAAGTAGGCCTTATGGATTCGTGTGCATCCTGGGAAGCGGATTTATTTTTATAAATCCTTGTTTCCTGAGGTACAAACTTTTCTCCGTATTTCTCCTTAATGTATTCCCTGGTCTCGTTCTGAGCCTCATTGGATACTCTTGTGGAGTCAGTTCTAATATATGTTACAAGACCCATTGCACCATGGCCCTTAATATCGACACCCTCATAAAGCTGCTGTGCAACCATCATTGTCTTCTTAGTGGTAAACCCAAGCTTTCTTGATGCTTCCTGCTGCATTGTACTTGTTATAAACGGAGGTGCCGGGGTCCTTTTCTTTTCACTTTTCTTTACCTTGGTTACAACATACTTCTTGCCATCAATAGATTTAATTATTTCATTTACCCTTGCTTCATCCTTTAATTCTATCTTACCTTCCACGTTTCCATGAAACTTTGCGTTGAAGGGAGTTTTGCCTTTTATCTGGTTCAATTTTGCATCAATAGTCCAGTACTCTTCAGGATTAAAATTTTCTATTTCATCCTCCCTGTCGCTTATAAGTCTTGTAGCAACTGACTGAACCCTACCCGCACTTAATCCCTTCTTAACCTTTTTCCATAGCAGAGGACTGATTTTATAACCTACTATTCTGTCCAATACCCTTCTCGCCTGCTGAGCATCAACCAGATTTAAATCAATCTTTCTTGGAGCCTTTATTGCATTTTTAACAGCATTTTTTGTAATCTCATTAAATGTGATTCTACACCTGTCATCTTCGCTTATATTCAAAATATTGGCCAAATGCCAGGATATAGCCTCACCTTCACGGTCAGGGTCAGTGGCAAGATATATCTTTTCTGCGTTTTTTGCTTCTTTTTTTAATTTTGCAATAAGATCGCCTTTACCTCTAATTGTTATATATTTAGGCTCAAAATTGTTATCAATATCAACCCCCATTTGGCTCTTCGGTAAATCCCTTACATGGCCCATGGAAGCAGTTATTTTATAACCCTTGCCCAAAAACTTTCCTATAGTTTTAGCTTTTGCAGGCGACTCAACAATTACTAAATTACCAGCCATCATAATCCTCCGTAATCTGCTTTTTTAATCTTTTATCTTAAAAACTTTACCGGGTATTTGCTCTATTACCCCTTTTAATTCCAGCATTACAAGCAGAGAACCTACAACCTTAACACTAAACCCGCTCTTTCTTGTAAGTTCATCTATGTGCAAGGGCTCAAGCTTAAGGCATTCAACCAGTCTTCTTTCATCGCTGCTAAGCCCTTTAAACAAGGCTTCATCAAAAGTCTTGTCATTTTTGATACTCCTAACGTTGTCAGTTATACCATAGTTAATTAATTCTTCCAATATATCTTCTACGCTTGTAACAATTTTTGCTCCGTCTTTAATCAATCTATTTGTACCTTTGCTATTTATGCTGTTTATATTTCCGGGAACTGCAAAAACTTCCCTGCCTTGTTCTAGTGCAAACTCTGCTGTGATTAAGGAGCCGCTTCTTTCACCTGCTTCTATAACCACTACTCCGATAGCCATTCCGCTGATAATCCTGTTCCTTGCAGGGAAGTTAGAAGGAAGTGGAGGTGTGCCGGGAGGGTATTCGGATATAACCGCACCATTTTTGGCCACTTCCGAAATAAGCCCTCTGTTTTCAGGTGGATATGCAATATCTGTCCCACACCCTAAAACTCCAATTGTCCTTCCCGTTTGTACTGCTCCCTTATGTGCATTAGTATCTATGCCTCTTGCCATGCCGCTAACCACCGTCAAACCAATACCAGCTAAAGCATAAGACAAGGTCTCCGCCATCTTTTGCCCATAGGAGGTTGCTCTTCTTGCCCCCACTATTGCAATGCATTTTTCATTTTTTAGTATATTCCCTCTTACAAATAAAATTATCGGCGGATCATATATATTTTTCAAATAATATGGATAGTTTTCATCTCTAATAGTAATTATATTTATTTTCTGCTCTTTTGCTACTTTTAAATGTTTCATTGCATCTTCTCTGTATTTTCCATTCATTAAGGAATTAATCCCTTGACGATTCAGAAAGGATGCCTTATTTAATTCTGCCTCGGAAGCACACCATATATTCTTTGGATGCTCAAAAAACTTGAGGAGCTGGCCGCATTTAACGCTGCCTAATCCTGGTATTGAATTTAACCAAACCCAATATATAAGTTCATCTTCCATATTTATACCTCTTTTATTGAAGTATGCAATCACTAGGCTATTATACCATACAAAACACAAATAACAATAACTTTATGACTATAATACTAAGTGTTTTATTTTTTTATATTGTTCCACAGATATATATCGTAAAAATTTGGATAAATATTAATTACTATTTAAATGCTTATAATATTTAAAAACTGATATATAATTATTGATCATTATAAAGTATTTTGTTCTTATAATGCTCTGCCAGTTCGGGGTATTCATCAAGTGCTCTTTTACCCGCATCACTGAGCCCATAAACACTTTTTTCATGTTTATAGAACCAACCGTAGAAGTTTCTATTTAAAATACTCCACGTTTTATTTGGGTCTGTTCCATATTGAGTAATTTTTTTTGCTGTCATTGGACCGAACATATTAAGGCAGCATGCTATATGAAGCGAGTTTTCCTTATAAGCTGTTACAAGTTTTTTTCCTCTGCTGCCGCCAACATTCAGCTCCATAGTTCTACCCTTAAGCTCTTCAACAAGCTTCAATCTTTTATCTTTACTTTTTTGTCTGCTCGCCTGAAAATCGAAGGGCTTTGGTGAAATAGGAATTTCCACAAGGTTTTTGCCTTCTAATGAAACAAGAATCAATCCTAACTCAAGCCTTTTAATGAGATTGCATATATCTTTCCATTTGGATGTACCTATAAGCTTTTTTGGCTTGGGAACAGCAATATAAACAAAATCACCAAGCTTTTGCCTCTTTACTGCCTGTGCTAGCAATTCAACACTTAAGTTTCTCTTGAGTTCAATTATTGTCAGCTGTTCATCCTTGGTTGCACATATATCACAGTAATGGGCCTCGCTCCTTACCTCATAGCCTTCCTTCACAAACAAATCATGTATAGGTTTATACAAATCAATTTCCAAAAAATCTTTTCCCATAAAAACAGGCCTCATTATTCTATGATTTTATTTACAACAGAAATTATAGAATAACTGGCCTTAATTTTCAACTATATAAACTCGACTAATTATTTACATTTGGAATGGAAATTGTAAATGCGGTTCCTTTACCCTCATGGGATTCAAACTTAATGTCTCCTTTGAACTCGGTTTTTATAATCTGATATGAACTGTATATACCGAGTCCTGTACCGTCTTTCCCCTTTGTGCTGACCATTTCCTTAAACAGTTTATCCTTTATATTCTCCGAAATTCCCCCAGCGTAGTCTTTTATTAGTATTTTTATCTCATCCCCTTGTTTATCTATCATCAGATCAATTATGCCCCCATCCTTATATGCCTGAGCGGAATTAATAATAAGGTTGTTTATAACTTGAATAAGACTTATAAGCCTTCCCTTAAATAAAGCATTATCACTTATGTTATACTGAGGATTTAATACGCACTTATGTATTTTCAGCTCATCTTTTATAATAATACCAAGCCTCTTTATCAAATCGGCTGCTGTAAAAGAATTGTATGGTGATATTGACCTTGAGACGGTTTGATCCTTTAAGGTTTGGACCAAATCCCGAAGATAAAAATAGTATTCCTGAATATTTGTAGCATAGGATTCCATATCTTTTGCTATTTCTTTATGGTCTTCATTTGTAACTGCAGGATCTCCAATAGAAAGGTTGTATTCATTTATAAGTTCCCTAAGAGTCTGGATGGAAGTGCCGATACACATTAGCGGAGTTTTCATATTATGAGATATACTACCTGTTATTCTTCCTATGAAATACAATCTCTCATTATCAATAAGGGTTTCATGTATTTCCTTCATCTTAACTTTAATTGACTGCTGCTCCTCTAGCAAGGCACATATTTGTCTTTTTTGCATGCATGATTTCTTTGCAGAAAGGACTTCTATCAGCAAATTATTTTTTAAACTTGATTTTATATAGCAGCTGTGTATATCGTATGCCGTAAACATATCCAAACTTGGGAATAATTCATCGCTTTCGACCAACAAAATTATTTCTACTGTAGAACTTATATTCCTTATTGACTCAATCATTGACATTTCCGAATGATCAGGATTATTTGTACTTAGGATCACCATATCTATATTACCGGATTTTAATGCATCCTGCATATCCAGCTTGTCGCTAAAAAAGTGCAAATCTACCTCATGCATTTGCAGAAGCTCTTTTTCCTCTGGCAAAAAAGATGTATCATTGCTATGAATAAGTACTTTTATTATGCTAGAAGTATTCAAATCCTGTCACTCCTTATTTGTTATTTCCTGAGGCATGATTAATAAATTTATATCGGAAGTTATTTTTTGATGGTGCCTAGACTTGATCAAAAGCTCTATAAAAAGAGCTTAATATAAAACGTTGTTCCCGCTGTATCATCTATGTTAAAGTATAAGTCACCGCCAAATCTTCCTTTTATTGTAGAGTATGAAAGCATAAGCCCGATACCTGTAGCGTTTTTGCCTCTTGTAGTAACCATCTTTTTAAAAATTGATGACCTTATTCCCTCAGGTATTCCAGTTCCATAATCTTTAACAGAAATAAGAATGCAGCCTTTTAACTGCTCAAATCTTATTTCAATCATGTCCGAATCATTCTCTTTATTGGCGTGAGCTGCATTAATCAATATATTGTCAATTACCTGAAGCAAGTTTATAACTTCTCCTGCTATTCTCAATTCAGGATTCGTTTCTATTTTTATATTAATTTTCTGAGTACTCAGAATTTCAGACTTTCTTATATGATTCTTAATACCTTCAATAAGGTCGCTAATGCTAAAGCTGTCCATATTTTTTGTTGTAAACTTGGCGTACTGGTCATTGATCTGATCCAAAACATTAGTCATATACCTTAAAGTAGAATCAATTCTTTCTATCCACGAACCCATATCTTTAGCTATATCGTGATGATCTTCCATTGTTACGGATTTGTCATCAATTGACTTTTCATATTCTTCTACCAGAGAATCCAGTGCAACGGTTGAGCCTGCAATTGTCATTATATGTGATTTTATATTATTGGCTATGCTGATTAATAACTGACCTAAAGTTGACATTCTTTCCTGCTCACTTAATTGTTCACTCATTCGTTCCTTTTCTAAAAGCATAAGTGCACCTTTTAATGTATTGCTTATCTGTCCCCTTAAAAGTTCAAAATTTATAACATCATCACTGTCAACCTCAAAACAAACAAAACCAAAATGTTCACTATTAAAAAACAATGGCTTTACAAGATATGTAAACTGCCTGTTATTAGGTATAAAGTTATCAGGCACCAGCATCTTTGTTTTAAACAACATGTCCTGTAATACTTGTCTTTCGTTATCATAATAAGCATACATAAGCTCTGAAAAATCCGGTATAGTGCTATTAAGATTTATGGGTCCTTCCTGGTATTTAATAATAAAACAGCTTTTGATGTTTAACTTTTTTAACGCTGTTGTTAAGAGATCATAAAGTGTTTCAAGGCTATAGGTTTGTAAATTTTCATGGATCTTAAAATTAGATATTGCCCTTATATAAAAATCCGAAAAGGTAGAAGATCTATTGGTATTTGAACTACATCCACAGGATTCTCTTACTACCATGGAGGTAGGAAGCTTTATCACATCAGATACTTCTGTACCGTTAATCTCCTCAATAAGCAGCTCAATAGCCTTTTCGGATATCATGTCCATAGGCTGACTTACAGTGGTCAGTGAAGGTGTTATTATTGCCGAATTGTGAGCATTATCAAAACCGCATACCACAAAATTATCTTTATAATCAAGGTTCATGCTTCTGAAATATTTAATGGCTCCAATTGCCATTTCATCATTGGCACATACAAGGGCATCAATTTTTATATTATTTTTTATTATATATTCTGCTGTTTCCCAGCCGGTCTCCGACTGGAAGTTACCGCTAAAAATTATCTTATCGTCAACCTCGATCTTGTTTTCTTCCAAAACGCTTATGTATGCACTAAACCTTACATTGGCTTCATCATTACTTAAAGGCCCCTTCAAAAACCCGATCTTTCTAAATTTATGATAATTTACCAAATGATCCACTAAGCTTTTCATGCCTTTTTTGTTATCCACAAGTATGCTGGGTACACCCGGAATATTTTCATATATAGAGACCTTTGGAATACCTTGGAACTCTTTGATATAGTCAATAAAGCAGTCCATTGAAACCTTATTTATCAAAGTCCCTGTTGCTATTATAAGGCCATCAAGTCTTGCAGCATCAGCAAGCTTGTAAACTATGTTATGCTCTCCGCTTATATTATCAGTATTAAATAGAATCCTTCCCTCATAAGTGATCAGATTGACATCCAGCTTCTCTGCCGCTTTTCTTATTGACGTCCAGAAAAGCGTCTGAAAATCTCCATCAATTTCATTTACAAAGAAACCAATATTCGGTCTTCTTCCCATAAATAATCTCCCTTTCAGAATTCTATCTTCCCCAGACTTTTCTGTCCAGACTTCTATATTGAATTGCCTCAGCCAGATGCTGTAGCTTGATATCAACACTCTCATCCATATCGGCAATTGTGCGGGCTACCTTTAATATTCTGTTATGTGCCCTTGCACTTAGCCCCAATCGCTCAAAGGCGTTTTTCAAAAGTGCCTTTCCTTCATTATCCAGTTTGCAGTATTTGCTTATCAGGGAGGAAGTCAGTTGGGAATTGGAAAATATTCCAAGACCTTTATATCTTTCAACCTGTATTTTTCTAGTCTTATTTACCCTATCTCTAATTACATGGGATTTTTCCCCGGATTGGGTACTGTCCAGGTCTGCATATTGTACCCCAGCTACTTCTATGTGCAAATCAATTCTGTCCATAAGGGGACTTGAAATCTTTCCAAGATATTGCTGTACTTGCTTTGGTGAACAGCAACATTCCTTGCTTTCATCCAGTAAATTACCGCATCTGCACGGATTACCACAGCAAACAAGCATTGTTTTTGAAGGATATGAAATACTTCCGCTCAATCTTGATATGGTCACATAACCATCCTCCAAAGGCTGTCTCATAACCTCAAGTGCTTCTTTGCCATACTCCGGTACCTCATCCAAAAACAAAACTCCGTAGTGGGCAAGGCTGATTTCCCCAGGTCTGGGGACATTTCCTCCGCCTATAAGGCTATAGCGTGATATTGTATGATGTGGAGATCTGAAAGGTCTTCTAGTCATAAGTGGTGTCTTTGCAGGAAGAGTTCCCGCTATACTATGAATTTTAGTAACTTCAAGGGCTTCCTCAAATGTCATGGACGGTAATATTGAAGGGATTCTTCTGGCAATCATAGTTTTCCCAGAACCTGGGCTTCCGATAAGTAAACAGTTGTGACCACCTGACGCAGCCACTTCCAAAGCTCTTTTAACATTTTCCTGACCCTTAACATCAGAAAAATCAAGTTCATCCTCGGTGTTTTTGCAAAAAAGTCTATCGATATCTATAGTGTAGGGATTAATTTCCATATCTTTATTCAAGTGCCTTATTACATTGATAATATTCACTGCCGGAAGAACATTAACCCCTTTGACAACTGCTGCTTCCTCAGCATTATCCACTGATAGTATTATGTTTTCAATCCCTTCATCCCTTGCCCGCACAGCCATAGGCAAAACACCATTAACAGGTCTTATTTGACCGTCTAGTGACAACTCACCTATAAACATATATTTATGTATTTCACTTGTATTTATCTGCTCTGTGGCTGATAATATACCCAAGGCGATGCCTAAATCAAAATGGGATCCTTCCTTTCTTATACTTGCCGGGGATAGGTTTACAGTAATCCTTCTCACAGGAAATTCCATCCCTGAATTTTTTATGGCAGCCCTGACTCGTTCTTTTGACTCCCGAACAGCAGCATCACCAAGCCCTACAATATCAAAGGAGGGAATTCCGCTACTTATATCAGTTTCTATTTCCACAACATATCCATCAATGCCAACCAATCCACAGCTTTTAATTCTGGAAATCATAAGGGATCAGCCTCCTCATTAATTGGGTGGATGATAAACTGCCAGTAAAACTTAAATAATAAAAACATATATTAACTTATTTATTATCGGATAAAATTTAAGATTGTTTAATAATTATTAAACTGTAAATACCAATTTAATATATCAGTACCATAAAGGATGGTGGCAAGAGTACCCAATACGATAGCTGGTCCAAATGGTATAGCTTCTCTAAGCTTCTTACGCCTGATTATCATCATCACAATTGATATTAGTGAGCCAATGATTGCTGAAAGTATAAATGACACTATTACCATCCGCCAGCCAAGGAAAATCCCAATTGGTATGAAAAGCTTTACATCTCCCAATCCCATTGCCTCTGTCTTGTAAATAAATAGGCCAACTATTCCTATTAATAAAAGCACAAGAGAAACTGAGGCCCCCCCAAGTACAGGATTCCACCAGGCTCTATCCATATAAATCGGAAACTCATAAAAAAGATTATAGACAAATACCAGAAGTGCACCCCCCAGACCTGCAAACAACAAATCGTCAGGAATAATATAGTAGTCCATGTCAATAAAAAACACTGCTATCAATACTGACATCAGATAAAGAAATGCAAAAAACTGTATTGTAAAATCAAACTTTAGATACAAGAGTACACAAACAACAAGGGCAAACAGAGTAATCTGAATGGGTCTGCCAAATATTTTACTTTCACATTTGCCGCATCTTCCGTGATGTAAAAAGAGGTTTATTGGGAAAAGCATTTGAAGCGGTTTGAGCTTTGTGCTGCATGATCTACAAAAAGGCCAAGCCCATGTAACGTCTTCAATGTCATTTTCCACTACTTTAGGAATTCTTGATGCAATTATATTTAATAATACTCCAAGGAACAAACTAAAAATTGATAATAATACGATTGCCATTTGCAGCCCTCTTCCTGTTTGTTAATTGGCGGTGCTATCATACAATTTTTATTATATTGGATTAATGATTACTTTTCAAGTCATAGTAAACTATAATTCCTTAGAGTGGTATAACATAGACAACAATTTCTTAAAATACAAAAAAGTTTGCAGGCTGCTTCAAAGAAGGCCTGCAAACTTTCTGCCTTTATTACTCAATAATTCTAACCATCTTAATCCCAGGAATACTCTTGACAGCTTGATATATCTGTTCATTTACTTTTCCGTCTACGTCAATCATATTAAACCCAATATTGTTTTTATGATGAGTAAGCATGTCTGCAATATTTAATTTATTGTTAGCAAGTATAGTTGTAACCTGTCCTACCATGTTAGGAACATTTTCGTGTGCGGTTAATATTCTTGTGCTTCCTGATCTCACCATATCACAATCCGGGAAGTTAACTGAATTCTTGATTGTACCCCTTTCAAGATAGTCCTTAACCTGATTAACAGCCATAACAGCACAGTTTTCTTCCGACTCAGGTGTTGAAGCTCCAAGATGAGGTATAGTAATGACTTTATCATTTCCAATCAATTCATCTTCAGGGAAGTCGGTCACATAGCATGCTACAGTTTCATTTTCCAGAGCCTCAAGCATGTCTTTATTAACAACAAGACCTCCTCTTGATAGATTTATTACCCTTGCTCCCTTTTTCATTATAGCAAACTTGTCTTTATTGAACATTCCTTTTGTTTCAGACCCAAGCGGAACATGTACAGTAATGTAATCACATGTAGACATAATCTGATCAAGGCTGGTTGCTCTAATTACACTGCTTGAAAGCCCCCATGCCGCATTAACCGAAATAAAAGGGTCATATCCTATAACTTCCATACCCAATGAAACAGCATCATTTGCAACCATAACGCCTATTGCTCCAAGACCTATAACGCCAATTCTTTTTCCCTTAATTTCAGGGCCATCAAATTGGGATTTGCCCTTTTCCACCAACTTAGGAACCTCATCTCCCTTGCCTTTAAGTGATTGAGCCCAGTTAATTCCCTGGCAAATGCGTCTGGATGACA
This sequence comes from Pseudobacteroides sp., assembly GCF_036567765.1. Classification (NCBI taxonomy): domain Bacteria; kingdom Bacillati; phylum Bacillota; class Clostridia; order Eubacteriales; family Oscillospiraceae; genus Pseudobacteroides; species Pseudobacteroides sp. The sequence goes on along the minus strand of NZ_DATCTU010000032.1, from coordinate 59,329 downwards.
GAAATAATGATGCTAATACAAGCTCCTTTACTCCATTGGCATTCGCACCTGGGGTATTGAAAACAACTATTCCCTTTTGCGTACACTTGTCGATAGGAATATTGTTTACTCCTGCTCCTGCCCTTGCAATAGCCTTGAGGTTGGGTCCGAACTCCATTTCTAGCATATTGGCACTCCTAACCAATATAGCATCCGGATTTTCTGCATCATTTGATAATTTGTAATGATCCACCGGCAGCAATTCCAATCCTTTTTCAGAAATACCGTTGAGCATTTTTATATTAAACATAAAAGCCCCTCCCTTTTTGTTTGTTTACTAAGTAAAATTTATGCAAATATAAAGGAGTCAAACTCTAATAGAGTGACCCCTGTGATAAACACAATAATACACATAAATAATGTGAATTAGCTCTGTCCTTTTGCCTGAGAGATTATTTCCTTAACAGGAACTTGCCCCTTCGGCGCCATATATTGGTCTCTCCAGAGGTTCGTCCGGCTGAAGTCTCTATACCTGAGAGTATGACTCCTTCGGTGAACGGAATGTGTTATTAACTCTTTAACCCTTAAATATAATTAATAAAACAAACAGTTACTCTCCCTCAACCATCATCCGATAATATTAAATATTCAATTAACTTTAATTATAATAATCTATACCATTGTTGTCAACAAATTTTACCTATAGTCAACCTTAATGTTGTCGTAAAAAATTATGGTGTAGAATACGACACAATTTCCTAAATATTTAAAAAACTTCACATAGCAGTTTAAAGATAATTTCTCCAAATTGCTATGTGAAGTCAATTCACTAAGATAACACTTTATTTATATTCAGTATTTAGTTATTCAACAATTGCAGATGCCTTAATTGATTTACGGCTTGGGTCAGAGAATGATCCCATCTTAGAAATCTTTAAGCTGTCGGAATCAGATGAGACATCAGCTTTCAATTTTAATGTTATGTTGGCAAATACCCCATTTTCCTTTATAGGCATGGATCCTTGTGTAGCATCGTTAAACAGGAATGAGATAGCACCAGGAGTTCCGAAATAACCGACAAAATTAACTATTGGTAAAGTTGCAATTAAACCAGCATCAACACTTACTACTTCCATAACACTAGTATCGTAAGAAAGTCTAAAGTCACAGTTATTTAATCCTTCTTCAGTAAGCCCTTCGAATTTAACCGGTACTGTTACAGTGCTGCCTGCTTTACCGTTGAAGTCCTCTACAATAACTCTTAATCCATCAGCGACAGGAGTTGGAGTCGGCGTAGGATCAGCTGCTGCAATAGTTACTTTTCCTTCTGCGAAGGATGGCAATATCTGGGATATTTTGCCGTTTGAGAATGCTGAGAATGACCCTACACGATTGAGGCTTAGCTTGCAATCCCCAGATGTAGCATTATCCTTTATTTTAGCCTTTATTACAGCAAACACTCCATCAGAAACTATCTGTAATGAGCCTTGAGTTGCATCACTGAAAAGGAATGATATATACCCCTGTGAATCAATATTGGATGAGAAATTGGCTACAGGAAGCTGAACTATTGATCCTGCTGTTATGCTCATAATTTCAAGTGCATCCTTATTGAACATCAATTTGAAATCACAGTTGTTTATACCGTTTGCAGGCACACCATTAAAGTTAACAGGAATCTCTATTACATCACCTGGCTTACCTTTTCCATTGCCTATTTCTACATTCACTTTCAATGCCGGATTAGTAGGAGTAGCAGTTGGTGTAACTGTTGGTGTTGGAGTATTTGTTGGCGTTGGAGTACTTGTTGGCTTTGGTGTACTTGTTGGCTTTGGTGTACTTGTTGGCTTTGGCGTACTTGTTGGTGTCGGTGTGAAGGTAGATGTTGGTGTAGGAGTATATGTAGGTGTAGCAGTTGCTGTTGCCTTTACAGCAATTACAGTCACCTTTCCGTTTGTAAATACAGGCTCAACACGAACCATGTTTTTACTTGAGAAAGCACCAATACTACTTAATGTTATTTGGTAATTTCCTGTTACATCAGGATTTAAAACTTTAAACTTGATATTTGCAAAGACACCGTCTTTTATTATTGGACTTTGACCTTGTGTAACATCACTATAGAGGAATGCAACAATTCCATTATTGCTGTTTGAAGTAAAGTTAACACTTGGAAGAGTTACTATATCACCTGGGGTTACACTAGTAATACTTAATGCACTGCTGTCAAATGATAATCTAAAGTCACAATTATTTATACCTTGTTCAGGTACATTAGTGAAGCTTACAGGCACTATGGCTTCCTGCCCTTCAACTGTAACATTTCCAATATCAACCTTTACTTTTAATGCAGCAGCATTTGTAGGAGTACTTACAGGTGTTGCCGGGGTTTCAGTAGGTGTAGCTGTTGGTGTACTCTGTGCCTTATTAACAATTAATTCACCATCTTTTGTACTGGCTTTTATAGCAACCATATTCTTACTGGAGAAAGAACCCACTTTGATAAACTTGATCTGATATTTACCTGCTGGTGCATTTTCCTTAATTTTTACGGTGATATTTGCAAAAACACCATCTTTAACTATAGGATTTAAACCCTGAGTTGCATCACTGTACAGGAATGATATGATTCCTGCACTCTTGTTAACAACAAAGTCAGTCAGAGGACTTGGTATAATATCTCCAGCCTTTACTTCAACAATATCCATTACACTGCTGTCAAAAGAAAGTCTGAAGTCACAGTTATTTACCCCATTTGCAGGTACGTCACTGAAGTTTACCGGAACAGTTACAACACTTCCAGCGTCACCCTGCTGGCTGCCTACAGTCACATCAATCTTGTTTTCAGAAACTATAGGTGTAGGAGTAGGTGTAATTGTAGCACTTGGCTTGATTGAAGCAATGGTAACATTACCATTAGTTGATGTTACTTTTACAGATTGCATGTTTTTTGTTGAACATGCACCCACACTGCTGATTTTTATGTCGTATGTACCCGCTATTGCAGTACTTTTTATTACTGCCTTGATTTTTGCAAACATTCCCTTAGTTACAATCGGGTTAGACCCTTGAGTAGCATCGCTGTATAAGATTGATATCTGTCCTGCCTTGCTGTAATTGGCAGAAAAATCAGTTAATGCAGAAGGAATTATAGCTCCAGCCTCAACATCTTTTATTTGTAAAACGTTGCTATCATAGGAAACCTTGAAGTCACAATTGTTAATTCCTGTTTCAGGAATATTCTCAAATATTATTGGAATATAAATTTCATTTCCAGGCTCACCATTTGTGTCTCCTATTTGAATGCTTACCTTTGCATTTGTAACAACAGGAGTCGGTGTAGCCGGTGTTGGTGTAATTTTTGATGCAGATACTTTAATAGTACCTCCATCTATAAATGCGTCAACCGGTGTCATCTTGTATGCTTCAGATGGACTAATGCTTGATATTGCCCCAACTTTTGAGGATACCAACATGTAATCCCCTGCAGCTGCACTATCCTTTACCTTTAGCTTTACACTTGCAAACAAACCGTCATTCTTTATCTGATTTGAACCTTGTGTAGCATCTGCAAACAAGAAAGATACTGTTCCGTTACTCTTTGCATAAGAATAGAAATTTGTTGAGGAATTGTATATAATTGAACCTGGAATAATGCTTTCCATTTCAAAAACATCACTGTTGAACTGTAATCTAAAATCGCAGTTATTTATTCCACTAATTGGAACATTTTTAAAACTGATGGGTACTGTAACAGATTGACCTGCAACGGCCTCGGCTGATTCAACCGATATCTTTAAGCCATCTGTAACAACTGCTGTAGGTGTAGGCGTTTGTTTTACATCCCCCTTAACATTCAAAGCACCTGATGCGAAGTCTGGATTGATCTTTCCGCCTCTTGTGTCTGAAAATGATCCTACGGAATCCATTTTTACAGTATAATTTCCGCTTACTGCGTTATCCTTAATCTTAAATTTCAAATTGGCAAAAGGACCGTTGATGGTAATCGGTAATAACCCTTGTGTTGAATCACTGAATAAAAATGAAACAACTCCGGATTTACCACAATATGAAGAAAAATTTACAACAGCATTAGGCACGATTATTCCAGGTGTAACTTCTTCAAGCTCCATCGCATTGCTGTCAAATGACAATCTAAAATCGCAATTATTGATTCCGGCTGTTATACCTTGAAAACTTACAGGTATAGTTACGGAATCACCCTGACCTCCTGCGGCTGTGCCTATAACTACATTGACTGCTGAGGCCGCAAACGATACAATTGGAAACAAATTAGAAACTAACATAACCATCATTAGAACAAGTGCAAATATTTTATTCTTTTTCACTTAGATAAACCCCCTTTATTTTGTTCCGTACTTATTTATAAAACGAAACTTTAAGCACTTTTCTAGTTTACCCCTTAGATAAGATAAGTAAAACCCCTTAGTCTTTCTCTCTGTTAATTCTCAGTCGCAAATATGCGGCTATTTGTATGCTCTATCCTTTCCGTATTCTGTTATTAATATAACTTTTTGGAGTCTCAACAGAATGTATTGGCTTTTGTTAAGTTGATATATCACTCCTCTCAAAATAGTAATAAAAATTAATTTGCGGTTTTTGTACGCATTATAAAACAAAACCGCAAATATCTTCAGAAAAATTATATTTAATCAACGATCTTTCTAATTTGCCTTTTTCAAATAATATCAATCATTATTTGATCTATTAAATAAAGACCAGTTTATTTATTCCTGAAGAATTAATTTTTAGTCAATAATCAATTATTAAAAAATTGTAAAGTATGGATTTCGTACTAGATGTGAAAATTGTTATAAATCAGGATCAAATCAGCAATAGGTAATATAAATATTATAACCCAATAGATCTAATATCTGCTTGGAGTTGAGAATACTTATATCTTTCAAGAATGAAGTGTGTTATTGGTTCGAATAAAGAGTATGTTTAATTTTGTATAATCAGTAGTAAAAAAATCATTTATTAGTGTATAGTTAATCTTAACAGCTTAAATATTATTCAGCATTACTTTATATAAAAGCTATTTATATGCTCATATGAATTTTTCAAAGTTCGAAAAACAATAACGCTGCAGTAAAACAATCAATTCATGCATAGCTAGACTAATATCTCTAAATTAATTAAACCCTCGAACATTGTTTCTCGTATAAATGCAAAAGTAAATCAATGAAACATACAACGAAGAACCCAGTAACAACCGATCTCGTTAAAATATATTAGTGTATGTAACTCGTTTAATATTACTTCCTTAACCACCTTATATAAAATTAAAGAAAAAACGGACAACAAAAAGGAAGAAATCAAGCGATATCTCAATTGCTTCCCTATGTAAAAAATAATATTATTACGAATCAACTAAATATATATCTAATCTCTATAATCTATTATAATCAATTTGCACGGTTTTTTTTATGATTTATTTTTTGATTTTTTGATAAGACTTATGAATTTCAAACAAATTATAAACTATCCCAGAATTTCATCAAAATATTCCCCCAAAATACCATCATTTTCAAATCCATTAGCTGAAAGAATGGATTCGAATGTTATAACTTTATCTTTGCATCTTTTAAGTACAGATCTCATGATCATAGCAAGATATTCCTTCTGATTTTTTTCCTCAAGTTCTTCTGTGTATATAGATTTGTCATCCCATGTTTTAGAAAGAACATGAACATTAGTTAATTCCTTAATGCTTCTAGGCGTCCAATTTTTGCTGCTCAAACTGCTTAATATAATAACCTTAGAAGTCATTGAGCATGATAGATAGGATACAGGAGTAGTTAATACAACCGAATTGCCTTGCAATTTCTCCTCCAATTCAAAAATACTCTCTGAAGCTTTAATCCCGCTTCTTACCATTTCTAAAAAACCCTTGTCCACACTGATATTCTTAAACCTCGATACTATTTCGACAAATGTTTGAGCACTATCTATGAGATTTTTTGCCTGTAATACATCATTATCGGACAAATCATGGGATACAAGTATTTCAAGAAAAACCTTCTGCAGAAAGGCATCTATCGGCAGCTTATTTTCTAGCTCCCTGTATTCATCAATCCAATTTCTTATATATTCATATTTTTCTATATTATAGTATCCTATTCTCTCTACTAGACCTGGAAACTCAATATCAGGAAACTTTGCAAAGGGCTTTTGCCTGCAAATCTCATCTGCTAGAATAGAGCTTCTTATTGGGTCAATCTTTAATATCAGCCTTATTAAAGCTCTCACATTATCCCTGTTAGGGGGAAGATTGAATGAGGGATGACAAAGTAAAGCCAATGTAATAAGTGCCTGAGAAAAGGGGTTATCTATTATTCTGTTTTTTCTTGAGTGATTGTTTAAAGTCAGACCGTTAGCTTCCAATATTCTTCCGATAACAAACTCAGTAACTGGGTCTGCATACGTTGATAGAATTGTTATATCCGAAGGAAGGTAACCCTCTTCCCTTATGAGTTTTACTATTTTATCACCTATAAGTTCTAACATCTCACTTCTAAGTTCAACAGGCTGGGTCCTCTCAACAAATGCTTTATTTGATGCTTTGAAGGCAGTATTTCCCTCAATGTATTCATAAAGCATGTCTGAGAATTCATACATAAAGCTTTGACATGTAAAAGAGCTATCAAGGTTTATAACCTTGCACCTACCCAAAAGCTTTTCCTTCACATACTCATGGCTGCTGCCGAAAACCTGACCATACCCGCCCTCATGGTTATAACCGAAAAGACAAGACCTGACATTAGGCAGAAGCAATTCGATAAAATCAACCTCTGTAGGCACACACTCTTCAAGATTATCTATTATTAAATGCTGCACCCTCTTAAATAGCTGCTCTCTATAGAAATCATCCGTAATAAGGCAATTATTATAAAGCTCAACAGCCATGGCAAAATCAAACACTCCAAGCTCAATGCACTTATTTCTGTATGCAGCGGTAATATTATCAGCATCACTGAAAATCTGCTTTTTGAGGTCATCTTTGATTTCCAGAGAATTGTACAGCCTTTTACCTATATCCTTATAAGATATACCTGAGGTTGCCGCTTTAACAAGATTTGAAGTAATATCTATGGATATCCTATCTGTAAATGATGTCACCCCTGGGAATATTCCCTTTCTTTCCCTGTGTGCCTGGATAACTGCAGATACCAAAAACTGGGCAGACTCAAAAGTAAGGAAAGTCGGCTTTATCCTTCGGTCCATAATATCTCTGCAGTTTTTTAATACAATCGGATAATGGGTCCTGATTTCACTCTGAATAAATCCATAATATGAAGTTCTCCAAATGTTCCCGGACCCCTTAAGAAAGGTTTTTGTTCTCCAATCAAGGGATTGAGTCCTATTTAATAAAAGTATCAATATTTTCTCACTTGGTATCCCCAGCCTGTCCACCATATATTTGTACCTTTCCAGTAATATGGTGGTCTTACCGGAACCTGATGATCCTTTTAAAATAATCTTTGAATGCTTCGGTGTTTCTATAATACCTTTAAATTTGCTATTGTCAAATATAGCTAATCACCCCAAAAAGTCTCTTGGGAATATTATAGCACCTCAGGCAAAATTTAAAAATATATTTAATAAATTTTACCTTTGATTAATAAAACTGCTGTAACCTGTATAGCAAAAATAATAGGAATTCCTATCATGAATTTCATGTGCCTGGTCTTATGTCTGAACACAAAAAAAGATGAATATAACCCCGGGCATCCCCCGATTATCCCCAACAGAAAAAGCGTTTTTTCCGATATTCTCTGTTTTTTATGTCGGGCTTTATATTTATCAATACCGGAAATAATGAACGCAATGATATTTAAAATAATAAGAACTACAGCTATAATATAATTTTTAGGCATTTTGGTCACTCCAGAATAATTTATATATGTATATAAAGATAACGAGTCTGTAATCTTACTTACAGCCCGTTACCCTAGACATCAACCTTTATGTTGAGGTGAGAAATTTTAGACTATTCATCAATTTCGCAAACTGTTGATAGGTGCGGGTATACGGCCTCCGCGCTTTATAAATTCCTCACTGCCAAATCTATTCACGTTCATAACAGGTCCCGAACCTAAAAGCCCTCCAAATTCAACAATATCTCCTACTTTCTTTCCGTAGGCAGGAATAACTCTAACCGCAGTCGTTTTATTATTTATCATACCTATGGCAGCCTCATCGGCTATAATCGCAGATATGGTTGAAGCACTGGTATCACCCGGTATAACAATCATATCGAGCCCTACTGAACATACACAGGTCATAGCCTCAAGTTTTTCCAATGTAAGAGCACCAGCCTTGACAGCCTCAATCATTCCGGCATCTTCACTTACCGGTATAAAAGCACCGCTCAATCCCCCAACATATGATGACGCCATAACTCCACCTTTTTTGACTGCATCGTTTAATAGTGCCAAAGCTGCAGTTGTTCCATGAGCACCACATTTCTCAAGTCCCATTTCCTCCAAAATGTACGCCACACTATCACCTACTGCCGGGGTTGGGGCCAATGAAAGGTCTACAATACCAAACTCCGTATTAAGCCTTCTTGAAGCTTCCTGTGCTACCAACTGACCCATTCTGGTAATTTTAAAAGCAGTCTTTTTAATGGTTTCGGATACAGTTCCAAAGTCCGCACCCCTTACCTTCTCCAAAGCACTTTTTACAACTCCCGGACCACTTACGCCAACATTAATCACACATTCCGGCTCACCTATTCCATGAAATGCACCTGCCATAAAGGGGTTGTCCTCAGGAACATTTGAAAACACCACAAGCTTTGCACAAGCCAGACTGTTATCATCCTTTGATAGCTCTGCAGCCCTCTTTATTACTTCCCCCATTTCTCTCACTGCATCCATATTTATCCCCGCTTTTGATGTTGCCACATTAACTGATGAACACACTAATTTAGTGGAACTAAGTGCTTCAGGGATTGATCTTATAAGTTTCCTGTCTCCGTTTGTATAACCTTTATGAACCAGTGCCGAAAAGCCTCCTATAAAGTTTATACCGATTGCATCAGCCGCTTTATCCAAAATTTCTGCGAATCTCACATAATCTTCTTCATCGGAACTTTCAGCAATAATTGAAATAGGAGTTACAGAAACCCTTTTGTTAATAATGGGTATACCATATTCCTTTTCTATATCATTCCCAGTCTTTACTAAATCAGCTGCAAGCCTGGTTATTTTATCATAAATCATTTGCCTCGACTGCTTTGAGTCCTTATGGCAGCAATCCCTTAACGATATACCCATTGTGATTGTTCTTATGTCAAGGCACTGTTCCTGTATCATATTGATTGTCTCAAGTACTTCCCTTGTTCTTATCATTAATCCATCCCCCTAAATTCTATGCATTGAGTTAAAGATGTCTTCATGTTGGATCCTTACTGAAAGACCAAGTTCCTCGCCTTTTCTCTCCAACCTGTCGGCAAGTTTTGTAAAATCTATTACAAGGCCTGAAATGTCTACAAGCATAATCATGGTAAAAACATCCTGAAGTGTTGTTTGGTTTATATCTAATATGTTTACATTGTTATCCGCCAATACATTACTGATCCCGGCAATTATTCCGACCCTGTCCTTACCTATAACTGTTACGATAGCTCTCATAAATATACCCCCGTTAAAATATTTTAAAATGTGTCATATAATAACCCTTCTATATTTTTCTTTATTTAGATATTCAAAGAAAATTAAAGCAAATATAAAATCTTCCCGGCTAGAACGGTATAAGCGTATTATACAGTTTAAAATCCACAATATCAACCCGAACATATGTTTGATTTATTGATGAATTTGTGATAAATTAGCTGTAATAACCACATATGACGAAAAGGTGATGAAATGGAACTGGAAACCAAACTGGAAATCTTATCTGCAGCAGCAAAATTCGATGTATCATGTTCCTCAAGCGGCAGCAACAGGAAGAATACTCCAAACGGCTTGGGCAATGGCCATAAGGCTGGTATTTGCCATAGTTGGTCGGAAGATGGCCGATGTATATCACTATTAAAAATACTTTTTGCAAACCAGTGTATATATAACTGTACATATTGTGTTAACAGATGCAGCAATGACACCCCAAGAGCTGCTTTTACTCCACATGAAGTGGCAAACCTCACTATAAATTTTTATAGAAGAAATTATATAGAAGGTCTCTTTCTAAGCTCAGGCGTTATTAAAAGCCCCGACTATACCATGGAACTTCTCATTAAAACAGTAAAGCTATTAAGAGAAGAGCACTCCTTCAACGGCTATATACACTTAAAGGCAATTCCCGGGGCAGACACCAGGCTCATTCATGAAGCTGGCTTGTATGTTGACAGGATGAGTGTAAACATTGAGCTCCCATCAAGCCAGGGACTAAAGCTTCTTGCACCGGATAAAAACAAGGAGGCCATAATAAAGCCCATGGGCTTTATAAATAAAGCTATAGCAACTGTTAATGAAGAAAACAGGATATACAGAAAAAAACAGTCTTTTGTTCCTGCCGGACAGAGTACCCAGTTAATTGTCGGTGCTACACCGGACCATGACTACAACATAATAAAGCTCTCCGAAAACCTTTATAAGCATTTCAGGCTTAAGAGAGTGTACTATTCAGCTTATGTTCCAGTTGTAGAGCATCCCAGCCTGCCAGCTATAGGGAGTCCTCCCCTGCTAAGAGAACACCGGCTTTACCAGGCAGACTGGCTTATGAGATTCTATTCCTTTCATGCCAATGAGCTTTTAGATGATAGAAGTCCCAACTTCGATCTGGAACTGGACCCCAAATCATGCTGGTCAATTCGCAATATGCACCTTTTTCCCTTAGAAATCAACAAGGCAGACTATCAAATGCTTATACGGGTTCCCGGTATTGGTGTAAAGTCCGCTCAAATCATAGTATCAACAAGAAAGCTCTGCTCCATAGGCTTTGATGACCTGAAAAAGATTGGGGTGGTTTTGAAAAGAGCAAGGCATTTTATTACCTGCAAAGGCAAATTCTACGGAAGCTCCTTTAATGAGACATACCTAAGGGACCAATTAATGTCCGAGAATGTTGGCGGTTCCAAAAAAGTATGCAGCGGACAAATTTCCATATTTTCATACTTTGGAGCAGGTTTAAACCAATTACAGTTCAACATCCCAAAAAAGGAGACCACTTATGAATAATCAAATGGTGAATTATACCTATGACGGAAGCTTCGAAGGGCTATTGAGTGCAATTTACGATTCATACTACCGACATGAGATACCCCTCAACATATTACCGGAAGGAATGATACAAGTAGGTATTTTTAATAATGATTATAGCGTACAAACTGACATGGAAAAATTCGATAAAGTTTATAATTCAATCAGAGAAAAGATATCCCCAATAGCTTTGAGGAATATTTATTATGTTTATGTATCGGAATGGGCAAATAAGGAGTATATTATTTACAAGTACCTAAGGCTTGGCTTTAAATTAGGCAGAGACGTGGACAGATTTATAACAGATGATTCCGTTTTAAAAGTGCGAATAATAAGCCGGAAGGTAACCAGCGAATGCCATAGATTTTTAGGCTTAGTCCGCTTTAAGCTTATGGATGGAGATTATTACTATGCTTCTTTAGAGCCCGATAACAACATAATAAGTTTATTGGCACTTCACTTTTCAAAAAGGCTTTCGGATCAAAGGTGGGTTATTCATGACCTAAAGAGAAAATCTGCAGTGGTCTATGATAAAGAGGGCTGGTTCCTAACTTCCATCGATAAGCCTGTTAAAGGCAGCTTAAGTTCCGATGAGAAAGGTTTTCAAAGTCTATGGAAGCTGTATTTTAAGAATATAGCTATAAAAAGCAGAAAGAACCCCGGACTTCAAAAGCAGCATATGCCGGTGAGATATTGGGCTCATCTGGTAGAAATGGAATAGGTATTTCATTTACACTTTTTATATAGATATGTTGCGAAAAAGGGCTTACACTAACAAATGCAATTGAAGCATCTGCTCATGCAATATATTTTTCGCAACATACATGAATAAAATTGCTCGTGATTTTGCAACCTTAAGGAAAGTGTTTTAGGATAGTTACCCTAGTTCCCTGCAATCCTTAGCAAGAGCTTCAAAAGCAGGAAGTGCTGCATTAATTGTATCTAAACTACTGCAATATGCAATCCTGAAATATCCCGGACATCCAAAACCTTTTCCTGGTACAATAAGAAGATTATATTTAAGTGCCATCTTTACAAACTCAACATCATCCTCAATAAGTGCTTTCGGAAAAAGGTAAAATGCACCCTCAGGCTTTACGCATGTAAAACCGAGACCTATCAAGTGATTGTAAAGTATGTCTCTACGCTTCTGATACTCTTCAACATTTATTGTAACATCCATGGTTTCTGCTATCACCTTTTGAAAAAGTGAAGGAGCATTAACATATCCTAAAGTTCTATTTGTGAATATTAAAGCATCCATCAGCATGTTTATTTCTTTTATTTTGGGGCTGGCCGCAACAAATCCTATCCTCTCACCCGGAAGTGACAATGATTTACTAAAGGAACACCCTTGTATGGCATTATCAAATATTTTTAATATGCTAGGCAGCTTTACCCCATCATAAACCAGCTTATTATATGGTTCATCCGATATTACAAATATTTCAGTTCCGAATTCCTTTTGTTTTTCTTTGAGAATCTCAGAAATTTTTATTAAGGTTTCCTCTTTGTAAATAACACCTGTGGGATTGTTTGGAGAATTAATTATTATGGCTTTGGTATTCTTTGAAATTTTGCTTTTTAAGTCATTCAGATCGGGTTCAAAAGTATTCATATCAGGCTTTACAATCACAGTTTTTCCGCCATGGTTATCTATATAGAAAGAATATTCTACAAAGTATGGTGCAAAGATGATTACTTCTTCATCAGGGTTTAGTATAGATTTAAAAATAATATTAAGTCCTCCTGCCGCACCGCAGGTCATAACAATATTATCTGCTTTTAACTCGACATCTGTTTCTTTTGTCAGACTTTGAGCAACTTTTTCCCTTACATCGGCAAAACCTGCATTATTCATATACTTATGAATTCCAGCTTCATCGTTTAATATATATTTCTTCAAAGTATCCTTTACCAATGAAGGAGGCTCCATATCGGGATTGCCTAATGTAAAATCAAAAACATTTTGGGCACCGTGAATTTTTCTTAATCTTTCCCCTTCTTCAAACATTGCTCTTATACCTGACGAGTTTGTCAGGTTATTAACTACCTTTTTTGAAAGCATACTAAACTCCTCCTATGTAATTTTATCTATATATTCATATATTATTCTTTATTTTAATCCAAATCATATACTATTTTTGATATTTTAGCAACTTCCCCGGGGGCCTTATTCTCATCAACTTCTTTGGACATTATGGAAATTATGTACGGGTTATCTTTAAAAACTATGCCCACATCATTTACTGTATTTACCTGAGTCCCGATTTTGTGAGCCACTTTTATATTTGAAGGGAGAAGTGCCGGAATTCTGTCATTGAACTTAGTATTTAATAGGCTGTCCATCAGTTCCATACCCAATTCACCATTTGTGTTGGAAAACTCATAGATATGCTTCATATATATCCCCATGTCTCTTGGACAGGAAACATTCTTGTCGTCTTTGACAACAGTCCCACCAATACTCCTCATGTAATTCTTAATGTTATTAATTCCTAAATATCTTAAAAGCATATTTGTAGCTACATTGTCACTGTGAGTTATTGATAATCTCGACAACTGCTTTATAGTATACTTCTTACCAAAACTCTGAGACTGTATTATGCCGGTTCCTCCTTCGAAATCATCCCTTATATATTTTAATGTTCCTAACGGATTCACATCACCAGTTTCTATCTTCCGGAACAAATACAGGTTTATCGGCACCTTAATAGTGCTCGCAGCAGTAAACTCTTCGTATTCATTAATACCGAAGGATTCTCTAGTTACAAGATTATAGTAATAAACTCCATAGTGACCATCTAAACCACTAAGATATTTAGATAGTTCATTCTTAATCCTGTCGGTTTTTTCACTACCAACCCCATTTAAATTGTCTTTGTTGTCCTCTTGATGGTTTATGGAATCTATCTTGGAAAATTGCTGTGAAAAAGCTAATACATCTTTTATTATATTCTCACCTGACAACATTCTATTTATTTGATACCCCATAAAGAATAGCAAACACAATATAAGGAGAAACCTTATTCTTTTATAAATAAGCCTTATCCTTTTGGCCTTTTTTGAAGCCATATAAACACTACCGCCCTTACATATGAAATAACATATTTGAAATTATCAGAGGCTGTTCATCCTTCTGGCTCTTCTTGATATGCGTCTCATAACAAACCTTAAAAGCATAAATGAAACACATAAAATAGCAAGGGGAAGTATTATTTTTTTTACAGCACTATCGGACTTTTTAACCTCTTCAGATTCCTGGTTTACTACTAAAGGATTTTCTATACTGCGTGCAGCTAATACATTTACTTTTCCTACAGAAACGCCGTTTTGTTTATATTCTATAAACCCTAACTTATCTCCTTTTTTTACAGGTGCCTTAACAGATAACTGTATTTGCTCATCCTTTGTAATATCGTCAGGAGAATTTATTGGCACTATAGAAGAAAAATCGGTTTCTGCAATTAAATCCAGTTTTTCATTGCTTGTAGAATTCTCAATAGGTATACTTTTAAGCACTTCATTGGAAGACACAATCTTTTTGTTTGCAAAGTGTTCAAATCCATACTTAAATATCTCCTTTGTGTATGCAAACACTTTGTTGTTACCTTCTGTTACATGCATTACTGCAGCTATCAATTCAAGCCCTTCACTGTTTACAGCTGATGAAACCAGATTATTTCCTGCTGCACTGGTATACCCTGTCTTTATACCATTAACTTCGTATTCGTATTTCTCACCATTTATTGTATACGGGTATTTATTTGAATACCAAAGCAGTTTATTTGTAGATCTTAAAGGATCCCATTTTTGATGTTTGTTTGTTGCAGGCAAATCGTTATAATATTCTTTAGTCACTATCTCTCTGATTTCCGGCTTTGTCATGGCATATCTGGCAATCAGTGCCATATCCCTGGCAGTAGATAAATGGTTTGCCTCTTCTTTTGTATCGTCTTTACCACATGGATTTACGAAATTCGTATTAAATGCCCCAATCTCCCTAGCCTTCTCATTCATTTTCTTTGCAAATTCCTTATTAGAGCCGCTTATGTTTTCAGCAATTATATTAGCTGTTTCATTTGCAGACCTAATAAGCATTACATTGATCATATTCGCTAAAGTAAGATTGCTTTCACCGGCCATAATACCAATATTCATACCACCTGGACCAATATCATACACAGCATTTTGCGACACGTCCATAATGCTGTCTAGCTTACCGTTTTCAACAGCCAAAATGGCAGTCATAATTTTCGTAGTACTTGCAGGTCTAAGCTTAACATCAGCATTATTTTCAAGTAAAACCTGTCCTGTTTTTGAGTCCATCAATATATAAGAGTAACTTGAAGGAATGTTTACCTGCTGCGAAAAAGCAACGCTCTTTAATGATGCCATTATTATACATGCTTGTAAAAAAAACACAATCCTCTTCTTCATATTTATCCTCTGTAAAATGTAATATTTAACAAATCTTTCAAATCCTCAACAACCCTATTTCATCTCGACCAAGGCTATTATAACACTGTGGCTTTAGAACAATCAAGCAATTTGATTACCCAATTTCAGGTTACTCAAGACAAACCCGAATTATTTCTATAATGACAATAATTTAGGATATTTTTTCAAATACCAAACTATTGCCAAATAGAAATAAATTTTTATTTGCCAATTTCAGTTTTGCTGGGGAATCAACTCCTTGGTGATGGATCTTGAGAAGAAGCTGTATCAGGTGCTCCTGAAGATCTTGCAGCAGGTGTCTGCATAACTCTTATAGTTTCAATCTCTTTCTTGTCTCCATTATCCTTTTTGTACCATATTTGCACCGTCATACCCACTTTTATATCCTCTACTTTAAGCTTTTTCTCACTTAAATCATTGTTACCCCTTTCAAAGGTTGTAATTTCTGCTGACGAAGGAATTTCAATATCCATATTTTCTCCGGTCAATTTTCTCTGCGTCATTCCTCCAAAACCCTGACCCTCTCTTCTATTTCTGCCGATACCGTTATTGCTGTTATTTCTATCCTGAGAATTTTGCCTTCTTTCCCTCATTTGCTGCATTTCCTCTTCTGTAGGCTGCCTTCTCTGGGGAATTTCAATCAATGCCAAGGTAACCTTTCTTCCCGAAACAGACTTTACCTCACCATATATATCAGGGCTATTGTTTCCCCACATTCTTCTCCCATTCTGATCCTGGGCTGAGGTATTCAGATTATTTGATTCCTGAGCCGATTGCCCTAAATCATCTGATGATTGACCGCATGCTGAAAGCCCAACAAGACTTGTTACCAATAACAGAACAGCAATTGATCTTTTTAAATTTTTCATACTCATATTCCTCCATCCGCCTTACAAACTCATTTATCATATTTCACTTAATAGCACCATTTTTACCATATTGTTATAATCGGTAAAAAGAGATACATCAACATATGTCTTATCTGTTCTTAAATCATCCTTGCCAATAACTGTAATGCCACCATCTATACCCTTTTTATATATTACCATATCATTCCTAAATCTATATACTTTGTCGTTAATCTTAATACGCTTCATGTCATAAGCTTGTATTTTTGTCGACTTGTTATATGAATAGGTAATTCCAAGTACGGCATCAATGCCTCCTGACATACTTACAATTGTGGTAGAGCCTATCTGGGCATTTGTCACAGGTCCGTTATAACTATACTCTCTGCCGTCAACCATAATAGAATACCTGCCGCCGCTAATCTTAGACACCACACCTAGCTTATATTTTTGGTCTAAAAGATCGCTTGCCACAATTATATTAATATCACCAAATTCTCCCGATTTATTTATATGAATAATTTTTCCCGCTGGAATATTTCCGTATGGGATATCTGACCAATTTAATATATTTACCTGGGTATCTGAACCATCATTATTGGACATTATGTTATAGATTTTCACATCATCAGTTACAAGATATGAATCAATAAGCCTGTCATCCTTGTTTATGGTGTAGTCCTTAAAGCTTGTATACTCGATAGCCGAGACCGAAATATACTCATCATCTATCTTATTGTAGCTTATAAGGGTTCCCTTTAAACCACTGAAAGCATCTTTTGTTTTATAGGAAGCTGTAGTGTTATTAGGCAACAAGAGCTTTATAGTGCGTGAATCACCTGCAGTAGCATCAGAATAATTCAGCACAAGTGCATAATTCACAGAATCTTCGTAGGGGTATATAACATCTACAACTTTACCTTCATATCCGATCAATGCTATAACATCATCATCAATATTATAGCGGGAAGTGTTTCTGACCTTGCCAATATCCATATCCTTGCCGAATTCATAAGTTTTGGTGTCGATCTGAATCTGCTTTGCAGTTACTTTAGTGGGCAGAAAACCTTTTAGCTTTCCGGAAACCTTACTGTCCACAACTAAAATATAACTGTTCCCTCCCCATATGTCGGAAATTTTATAGCACACATCGTATTTTTCTATACTTGCAGCCTTTATAATCTGACTGTTTCTTATAATTGGCAGATTGTCATCATATGCAATGCTGCCGATCTTTTTCTTGGAAATATCGAGCTTACTTCCTATCTCTGGCTTACTATACACCGGATCGAAAATAAGTGCGTATTCATAGCCGTCCTGGCTGCTGTTTTCAGCAAAAATAATAGATGTGTTTGTCTGAAGCAAGTTTTTAAGGTTGTCATAGGTCTGCTTTGTTCCATTATAGTAATAGGTTGTTTTGTCAGGCAGAACAAGTGAATTGCTCCTGCCCTCCTTATCCTTGTAAGTAATCTTTGTATCCGAAGCACTTTCTACAGTATAATTAATCAGTTTATTGAGCTTGTTGAAAACGCTAGTAATTTTGTCATCCTTTATATAAAATTCATATTTACTTCCTAATTCAGGCTCTTTTACCTTTACATCCAGGTAAAACACTCCCTTATCGGTCATTATCTGATTTGATGCCAGTCTTTCCATAGTTTTGGAATTGGCCAGTACTATGTATGACTTGTAAAAGTCTATAGATTCTGAAAATATTTTTTCCGTTTCCTGAGGATTTGTCTTTTTTATACTAGCCGACAGCATTGAATTTATCATAACAGCAGCGGCCCACCTAGGCATTGCGTCCATGGCCTGGAGCTTTACTCCGCTAGTGAGACCTATAACCTTGGCCTTCTCTATATAGTTATCAGGCCAGAACCCCTTCAAATCCTGATCTGTGTACCCTAAAACCCTTACTAGAACTGTACATGTCTGTGCAAATGTCACCTTATCGTATGGGTGAAATTTACCGTCCGGCATTCCGGTTATAAATCCTTTGCTGAGTGCAACATTTATGTACCCACTGGCCCAGCTGTTGTTAGGAATATCTGGAAACACAGTTGAACCCTTTAATGAATTGGCATCATCTCCAAGACCAGCCGTTACAACTATGATTTTTGCAAATTGCTCCCTTGTCAGCATACTGTCAGGATTAAACTTATTGAAGTTATCCCCATTCATGATCCCGAATACAGAAAGCCTGCTTATGGCATCATAATATGATGCATCACTCTTAACATCTGAAAACTCAGCAAACGCAACAGTTGATGTTGCCATAAATATTAGAATAATAAACATTGTTACTCGTAGTTTCATTTGGTATATCCTCCATTCTTTAAATGTTTTTATTCAAATCTCAATGCTTGAATTGGATTTAGTTTAGCAGCTTTATATGCAGGAAAAAGTCCAAACACAATTCCCGTTATAAGAGATATTCCGAAAGAAATAATTATCCACTCCATAGAGTAAACCGGCTGTATTGCGAAGGAAGATTGGAATTTGCCTATATTTCCTATAACAAATTTAATTATGCCCAGCCCTATTAGTACCCCTATAATTCCCCCGATGCCGGTAACCATGGCAGCTTCTATGAGAAATTGTATAAGGATACTTCGCCGTTTGGCCCCGATAGCCTTTCTTATACCTATTTCCCTGGTTCTTTCAGTCACCGATACAAGCATAATATTCATTATTCCAATACCTCCAACCAATAGGGATATAGCTGCTATCCCGCCCAGAACAAGCATCATTAATCCTGTAATATTATTTAAGGTTGAAAGCATCTGTTCCTGATTAAACACCCTGTACGAGTTAGTGTTATTGTATATCCTCTGCAGCAATGCATTTAATTTATCCATCACAATCGGAACAGACTCAGGTGTTGCCGCCTGTACCAGGAAATTACTGATTGTAGCTGATCTGCCAAGTCTCTGGGCAGATGTTACGGGTATTATGACCTGATCATCATCTGATTGGTCCAGTCCACCTGCCTTTTGCTCAAGGAGCCCTACCACTTTATATATTTGGCCGTTTATTTTCATTGTCTGACCTAAGGGATTCCTTCCTTCAAAAACATCATTTGCCACGGCTGTTCCTATTACTGCAACTTTTTGCCTGTAGTCCAGATCAAATGATAATAAAAACCTGCCTGATTGTACATGTACATTTCTAATTATCTCATACTCAGGACTGGTACCTATTAAAGAAGTACTTCTGGTTTTAGTTCCAACCTTAATTGTGACGTTGTTGCTGATAGTAGGTGCAACTGCAGCTATTTGACTGCTGTTTTCCTCTGAGAACTTCTGAAGGTCCTCATAGCTTATATTTCTATTACTGTTTCTCCCTTGTATGTTAATAGAAATCAGATTGGTACCGAGACCCTGCAGCTGATCGGTTATACTCTTGGTACTGCCCTGGGCAAATGCCACTGCCGCTATAACAGACCCAACACCTATAATAACTCCCAGCATTGTAAGAAAAGACCTTACCTTGTTGCTTAAGATACTTTTTATTGCCATTTTATATGCTTGAAAGAGTCCCATTTATCCCACCTCCCTGTCTTCAATAATTTCTCCGTCTTGAATTCTGACAAGTCTCTTTGCCTGATTGGCAATGTTATTATCATGGGTTATGAGAATAATGGTATTCCCCTTTTGGTGAAGCACGCTTAATATATTCATTATTTCAGCCCCGGATTTTGTATCCAGATTACCGGTAGGTTCATCAGCAAGAATAATCGGCGGATCACTTACAAGTGCCCTTGCAATGGCAACTCTCTGCTGCTGGCCTCCGGATAGTTCAGTGGGCTTGTGATGCAGCCTGTCGCCCAATCCCACCATTTCCAAAGCAGCCTTACAACGCTGATGCCTCTCTTTGGTCCCAATACCTTGATATATAAGGGGAAGTTCCACATTTTCAAGAGCAGATAGCTTTTGAAGAAGATTAAAACCTTGAAATATAAACCCAATTTTAAAATTTCTTATTTCAGCAAGCTGGTTATCATTGAGCTTGCTTATCTCACGGCCATCCAAGGTATATGTCCCTGAAGTTGGGGTATCAAGACAGCCAAGCATGTTCATGAGCGTTGACTTTCCTGAGCCGGAGGGCCCTATTATGGCGACAAACTCATGCTTATTTATATAAAGATCAATACCATTTAGTGCATTAATTACATTATCACCCATTTTATATATTTTTCGCATATTTGATATTTCAATCATGTCCATCCTCCCGATTATGATCAGTTTCTTCTCTGATTGCCGGATTGCTGGCTGCCGGATTGCTGATTGCCGGATTGTTGGTTGCCGCTCTGTTGGCCCCCGGATTGACGAGTGGTGTTCCTCTGCTGGAAGTTTCCTCCCATTCCCCCTCCAGGCATTCCACCGCCCATTCCACCTAATCTAAATCCTGATTGGGTATTTTCTTGGGAAGTGCTGGCTATAATAGGCGGCAGTATCACTGTCTCTCCCTCTTCAAGACCGCTGACCACTTCTATGTAAGAATCATTGTTTATCCCCAAAGCAACCTGCTTTGGCACAGCATTTTTGTAATAGTCAGCCATAGCAGGATTTCTTTGCATCATTCTGTTTGCATTGCCAGGTCCCTGATCTCCTTGTGGATTACCTGTTCCGTTTCCTCTTTGTCCCTGATTATTACCTGCCTGCTGTCTTTGCCTTCTATTTGGTACATCACTGTCTTGCTGGCTTTGACCTATATTCTGATTGTTTTCATTTACCTGACCTAAGTCATTGCCCCTAACCCATACACTGCTTCTGTTTCCCATTCTAGTCACAGCCTCGATAGGCACTCTTAGTATATCGGTTTTTTCCAATACCATTATTTCTGCATTAACATTCATTCCAATCCTCAGATTATCAATATCATTAACCTTTATAGTAACGGGATAGACACTCACCCCATTAGATGATGTACCCTCAAAGGCTATCTTGGATACCTCTCCCGTCAATGGCCTTACATTCGTTTCAGTTAAGGCATCAACCGTAATATTTACCTTCTGTCCCGTCTTAATTTTATCTATATCAAGCTCATCAATATTCACATCAAACTGAAGGTTTTTCATATCTATGATATTTCCCAGCAAATCTCCTGCCTTTACATTGTCTCCTACTTTCTTTGTCTGATCCATAATTATTCCGTCGATTGATGCATAGACCTTGTAGTAAGACAATTGTTTCTTAGCTGATTCCACCTGTGCGTTTGCATCAAGAATTTTAAGATCGCTGTTTTGCTTTGCCAGGGATAAATCATCGTTTTCCAGTTCAACTAAAATATTTCCGGCACTTATATGTGAATTTTCCCTTACATTTATACTTTTTACCGTTCCGCCGGAAGTACTTTTAACATTTTTTACATTTACATATTCCATTTTTCCTGTATCGGTACTTGTATGGCTACCTGATGATGTGCTTACCGAAACGGTGGCTTTCAACCCATCCTTCAATGCACCTGGATTATCAAAAGTTACTTCCACATCAAAAACTTGCCCTCCTGACGCAGATGGATATGGACTGGCTCCAATATATGTAACAACTCCGTTTACAGATTGCATTAATTCCTGGATATGCAATACTGCCTTATGTCCTAATTGAACTTGATTCTTTAGTGATGCATTAAAGGGAGCTGCTATTTTTAATTTAGAGGTATCTGTTATGGTAAGTATATTTGCCCCTCTCCCCAGCTCATCTCCTATTTTTGGGGTAAGATTTGTTATTCTTCCGCTTATAGGTGCAGTTATATTAAGCTCGGTAATGCTCTTTTGATTGTCATTGGCTGTAACCTGGTTCATCGCAAGATTGTTTTTAGCCTTTTCATAATTCAGCTTCGCATCGGAATCATCAAGCTCATAAAGCAGATCACCCGCTTTTATATTATCCTTATCTTTAAAATAAACCTTGGTTATAGTACCGGATACGCTTGTTGAAATGTCAACCTTATTGGCTGCTTTGATAAACCCCGAACCGGTGACCGACTGTGATATTGTTCCCCGCTCCACCCTTGCTGTCCTTATCTGCTGGTTGGTGTTTGCAGTTTTTGAACCAATCTTTATGATGTTGAATTTTACCAACCCAAACCCTACAGATCCTAAAACAATTAATACAATAAGGACTTTTATCAGCTTTCTTGAGAATAATCCCTTAATTTTGCCAGATAGTTTTCTCACAATATTTACCTCCTGCATAATGTTTTTCACTCATTTTACAATTCTAATAAACAAACCTTAGAAAATCCTTAAAAAGTATCGGAAAATTTTATTATTTTTAAAACACTGCTCTACATAGAATTTAAGGAAATTTAAAGAAAAGTGATCTAAAATAATTATTGAATGTTAAAATGTAATAATGAAATATATTTTTAATGCCATAACGAAGGGGAAATACAAATGAGACTTCTATTAGTTGAAGATGAACGCAGATTATCCGAAGCACTTTCTTATATTCTGAGGAAGAACAATTATCTTGTAGATGCAGCGTTTGACGGACCCTCAGGTCAGGAAATGGCAGAATGCAATATTTATGATGTTATTATACTTGACAGAATGCTTCCCGGAAAAGAAGGACTTGCTGTTTTACGTGACTTAAGGAAGCAAAATATAAGCACCCCTGTATTGATTCTTACGGCTAAAGATGAAATAAAGGACCGTGTTGAAGGCTTGGATTCAGGTGCTGATGACTATCTTGTAAAGCCATTTTCAACCGATGAGCTTTTAGCACGGATAAGAGCACTTAGCCGCAGAAAGAGTGAACAGATACAAAGCACTAACCTCAAAACTTCCCAATTTGAGCTGGATCCTTTAAACTGTGAAGTAACAATGAATGACCAAATAATCAAGCTGACTCTTAAGGAATCCCAGCTTTTGGAGCTATTAATCCGCAATAAGGGAAAAGTCATTTCCAGGGATCAGATACTAAGCAGGGTTTGGGGCTTTGACTCCGATGTTGATATGAACAATATAGAAATTTATATCTATTATCTTAGAAAAAAGCTTAATCTTAAGGATACAGGTGTACGCATTGAAACTATAAGAGGTATAGGCTATTCATTCAGGGAGGATAATAATGTTTAACGGTTTAAGGTTAAAGCTTACTCTCACAAATACAATAGTTACCGGACTTATTTTCCTGTTTCTTCTTTCAGGTGTTTATATTGTTATGCAGCACAGTATATCAAACCAGTCTGAAAAAATGATGAGAGCCATAGCCTCAAATGATAGATTCAGATATAGCCCGTTTATTACCAGAGCAAGGCCACTTGATCCCAACTATTTTTTTGTAGTGGTTGACAGTGTCGGCAACATAGTAGATACCTCACCTAATCTAACCAATTCACATGAAGAAATATATGCTCTTGTTGATAAAACCATGGAGGTTGGCCAAGATTTCTCATATATAAAAATTGATGGTGTAAGTTTCAGGTTTTTAAAGTCGTATTCCAATTTCAGAAATGACCTTTTAAAAATAGTGTTTTATAATACGCAGCCTGAGTCACAAATGCTGAAAAAGCTGCTCACCGTCATTGTAACCATCGGAATAATCACAGTTCTCATAACATTCCTTGCCAGCCTTTTTATGGCTAACAGGGCTCTTATACCTGTAAGACAGTCATGGGAACGGCAAAGGGATTTTGTTGCTGATGCTTCTCATGAGCTAAGAACCCCTTTAGCGGTAGTTCAAACAAACCTGGAGCTTGTGATGAGCAACAAGGAAGATACTGTAGAAAACCAATTGCATTGGCTTGAAAACATAAAAGCCGAAAATGCCAGGATGACCAAACTGGTAAATGACCTGCTTTTTATTGCCAGATCGGATGCAGGTGAATCTCAGGTTGAAAAGGCCTATTTTCCATTGGATATTATCTGTAAGGAAACCATTATTTCCTTCAAGCTTCTTTGTGACGGTAACAATGTCAATATAATAGATGATATTGAACATGATGTAAACTTTTACGGCAATGAAACCAGAATCAAACAGCTAATAACAATTCTGCTGGACAATGCTGTAAAATATACGCCCTCAGGCGGCCAAATAAAAGTTTCGCTTAAACAGATAGATACAAATGTAGAAATTAATGTTTCAGATACAGGCCTCGGTATCCCAAAAGAACATCTTAATAAGATTTTTGAGCGTTTTTACCGTGTAGATTCTTCCAGATCCAGCACAAGCGGAGGGACAGGTCTTGGACTGTCGATAGCAAAAATTATTGTTAATGAGCATCATGGCCATATCAGCGTCAATAGCGTATCTGGCCAGGGTTCATGTTTTCACATAACTCTCCCACTAAAAAAGAAAACTCATCATTGAAAATATATTAAGAGTTTTAATATATCATAATGAACTTTATTTTTTACCTTGCATAAAGTTTTTGAATTAATTATGTCAAATTACAAATAATAATTTATGTATTCCAGCTAATAATTACTTTTAAAACACTAAACTATAATAGCGAGGGAGAGTAAATTGTTTAAAAAAAGATATCTATCATCAATAATAGCACTTGTTTTATGTTTGGCACTTTGCCTGGCAACGGTGTATAGGGAAACAATATCCGATTTTTATGGCTTTAGCAAGGCTGCACTGTCCTATTACGGTTCACGAGGACAAGAAGTTATAGATATACAGTCAAAACTTTACAACTGGGGTTATTACAACGATATTGTAGACGGTATCTATGGTTATAACACTTATAAAGCAGTTACTTACTTCCAATCAAAAAACGGATTATCCGCGGATGGGATCGTAGGTCCTAAAACATTGGCAGCACTGGGCCTTCCAACAGGTGAAACAACCGTTAGTACTAAAAACAATTATTCCAATAACGGAGATACCTATTTGCTAGCACGGCTGATACATGGAGAGGCCAGGGGCGAATCGTATACAGGAAGAGTTGCCGTTGGTGCTGTAATTCTTAATAGGACAAGGGATGGAAGATTTCCTAAAACCATAGCAGGGGTAATTTATGAACCCGGAGCCTTTGATGCTGTTTCTGACGGTCAAATTAATCTTGAACCGGATCAACAGTCAATTAAGGCGGCAGCAGATGCCTTAAACGGATGGGACCCTACTTATGGCTGTGTGTTTTACTGGAACCCAGCCACAGCTACAAGCAAGTGGATATGGTCGAGAAAAATAGTAACTCAAATTGGAAAACATGTTTTTGGGGTATAGTCTTCTACACATTCCTATATATTCGTTTGTAACATTGATCTTTATTAAAAAACTCCACGGTTTCACAACAATATTGCATAAGTGAAACGTGGAGTTTTTTTATATTTCTCTAGCTAGGCTTTTTCTACTTCGCCGTAGTCTTCACCGAAGGTGTCCACTGTAATGCTCTTTATCTTTTGATCCTCAAGGGGCCTATCATTGTAATCTGTTTTGACAGACACTATTTTGTCCACTTCCTCAATACCCTCAAGAACAGAGCCGAAGGATGCATATTGTCCGTCTAAGTGAGGAGAATTTTTTACCATTATAAAGAATTGTGATCCTGCAGAGTTGGGCATCCTTGATCTCGCCATGGAGATTACACCCCTCTGGTGCTTTAGGTTATTTGTGTGCCCGTTCTGGGAAAATTCCCCGCGAATGCTGTAGCCAGGTCCTCCAATACCGCTTCCTTCAGGGCAGCCTCCCTGAATCATAAAGTCAGGAATAACCCTGTGAAAAATAAGACCGTTATAAAAACCTTTTTGTGAAAGAGAAATAAAATTTCTTACCGTATTAGGTGCTATATTGGGATACAGTTCCACCTTGATCTTATTTCCGTTTTCCATTTCTATTGTTGCAATCGGATTATTTGCCATTCCATATTCCCTCTTTCTTATTAATAAATAATATTGATCACATTTCTTATTTAAAATATTCGACTCCTGCTTCAAATAACTTCTGGTCCTTTTCTCCAGGAACGTTTTTAATTACGTTGGTTCCGATCCTTTCAGAGTGACCCATTTTACCCAAAACCCTACCATCCGGGCTTGTAATACCCTCTATAGCTTCTATGGAACCATTTGGATTAAACCTTATATCATATGTCGGGTTTCCATCAAGATCAACATATTGGGTAGCAATCTGTCCATTGTTTTCCATTTCCTTTAATATTGCCTCATTAGCAACAAATCTGCCCTCACCATGTGAAACTGCTATTGTATGAATATCCCCTGCGTTAACATTATTAAACCACGGCGACTTTACCGATACGGTTTTTGTCCTAACCATGCAGGATACATGGCGGCCGATGGTATTAAATGTAAGCGTAGGACTGTCATCTGTAAGATCCCTTATCTCTCCATATGGAACAAGCCCCAGCTTTATAAGGGCCTGGAATCCGTTGCATATACCAAGCATCAATCCATCCCTCTGGTTTAGAAGGTTCATAACCGCCTCTTTAACATAGGGGTTTCTAAACGCGGTAGCTATAAATTTTCCTGAACCGTCAGGTTCGTCCCCGCCGCTAAAGCCTCCAGGAATCATGATAATTTGGGAATTATTTATTTTCTTAACCATGAGCTCTATGGATTCTTCGATCTCATGGGAAGAAAGGTTTTTAATTACAAGTACATCCGCAGCTCCTCCTGCTTTCTCAAATACCTTAGCTGTATCATACTCGCAATTGGTTCCGGGGAAAACAGGAATAAATATTCTTGGTTTTGCTATGCTTAAGCCTGATATTTTGTTGTTCCTGCTCTGGCACAGGTATTGTTTAGGTTTGCCGGCATTTTCCTCAGCCCTTGTAGGGAAGATTCTCTCAAGGGTGTTTTCCCAACTTTCCAACGCTTTTTCAAGGCCTATACCGGTACCGCTCACATTTATAAACTCCTCTTTTTGTGTATGTCCCAACAAAACATATTCGGTCTCACCAAAAGCGTCTTTAAGGTTAGTATTCCCCGGCACTTCAAGAATAATTGATCCTATTTCGGGCTTAAACAAATCACTATAATCCAGGCTGTCGTCAAACTTCATTCCAATCATGTTTCCAAAACACATTTTACTGACGGCCTCAGCAGCACCTCCTGCCTTAACCGTGCTGGCAGCCAACACCTTACCTGATTTAATAAGCTCACTAATTTTTTTAAAACCTGCCTTCAAGCTGTCAAACTGAGGAACCTCATCCTTGTCCCTTAACGCCTTTATCATTACAACCTGACTGTCTGTTTCCTTAAACTCACAAGATACTACGTCATTTACATTTACAGCAGCCACTGCAAAAGATACAAGAGTCGGAGGAACAGTCATATCCTTGAAGGTACCAGACATGCTGTCTTTCCCGCCTATTGCAGGAATACCAAGGTTCTTTTGAGCCATATATGCACCTAGCAATGCACTAAAAGGCTTACCCCATTTCTGAGGATCCTTGCCAAGTTTCTCGAAATACTCCTGTAATGTGAGCCTTGCTTTTTCATAATCCCCGCCTAACGCAACAATCTTTGCAACTGACTCGATTACAGCAAAAACGGCACCATGGAACGGACTCCATTTTGCAATGGCAGGGTTGTACCCAAACGTCATCAACGTACCAGTGCTGGTATCGCCACTTAATAAAGGTATTTTTGCAGCCATTCCTTCCTGGGGACTTAACTGATATTTTCCTCCAAATGGCAGCAGCACCGAGCCTGCACCTATAGTTCCATCAAATCTTTCAACAAGTCCTTTCTGACTGCATACATTAAGGCGTGAAAGGTTATTGAGCCACTTGGTTTCTATATCGGCTCCGGCTAAAACTTCATCCGGCAGTTTGTTGAAGTAATTGTCCTCCATAACAGGGGCCTCAACAAAAACCTCGGAATTTTGCTTTACACCATTGGTATTTAAAAAGTCTCTGCTTATATTAACAATTGTTTTATTTCTCCAGTTCATCCTGAGCCTGTTTAACTCAGTAACTTCAGCAACCACTACTGCCTCAAGATTTTCTTCCCTGGCGGCATTTATAAATGCCTCTACATTTTCCTTATCTACGACAACCGCCATTCTTTCCTGGGATTCCGAGATAGCAAGCTCAGTTCCGTCAAGCCCTTCATACTTTTTAGGAACCGCATCAAGATTTATTATCAGACCGTCAGCCAGCTCCCCTATGGCAACAGAAACTCCTCCTGCTCCAAAGTCGTTGCATTTTTTGATCATGCTGCTTACTTCCTGCTTTCTAAAGAGCCTCTGTATCTTTCTTTCGGTAGGAGGATTACCCTTTTGCACTTCAGCACCGCAAGTAAGAAGGGACTCTTCAGTGTGCTCCTTTGATGATCCTGTAGCTCCGCCGCAGCCGTCACGGCCTGTTCTGCCTCCTAAAAGTATAATTACATCTCCAGCTTGAGGGGACTTTCTTATTACATTTTTCTTTGGTGCAGCACCTATAACGGCACCTATTTCCATCCTTTTTGCAACAAAGCCTTCGTCATAAACCTCGGCAACCTGGCCTGTAGCAAGCCCGATTTGATTACCGTAAGAACTGTAGCCCGCTGCTGCACCTGTTGTTATTTTCCTCTGAGGGAGCTTTCCCGGTATAGTATCTTCCACGCTGGTTCTTGGATCGCCGCTTCCTGTAACACGCATTGCCTGATAGACATATGAACGACCTGAAAGAGGGTCTCTTATTGCCCCCCCAAGGCAGGTTGCCGCTCCGCCAAAGGGCTCTATCTCTGTCGGGTGATTATGGGTCTCGTTCTTAAACATTACCAGCCATTCTTCATTCTTTCCATCTACATCTACATTTACTACTATACTGCAGGCATTTATTTCGTCTGAAACATCCAGGTCCTCCAGCATGCCTCTCTTTTTAAACTCCTTCATGGCAATTGTGGCTATATCCATAAGGCAAATGTCCTTGTTTTTGTTTTCATAAACATAGCCTCTTGAGTCCAAATATGTCTTGTATGCCTTGTCTATTGCATCTGTATATATGCCTTTCTCTATATCTACTTTTTTAATTTCGGTAAGGAATGTAGTGTGTCTGCAGTGGTCCGACCAGTAGGTGTCAATAACCTTGATTTCTGTAACGGAAGGATTTCTTTTTTCTTCTTCCTTAAAGTACTGCCTGCAGAACTTTAGATCCTCAAAGGACATAGCTAATCCCATTTCTGTCATAAATCCCAAGAGCTTTTCATCATCCATCTCAATAAACCCATCAAGCTCTTCTACATCGTCAGGCATCTGCACTTCTACATCCAATGTAGAAGGCTTATCAAGCTTTGCTTCCTGACACTCAACAGGGTTTATACAGTAATTCTTTACCTTCAGGTATTCTTCATCAGATACTTGTCCTTCCAAAACAATAAGCTTTGCCACCTTTATCTGCGGCCTTTCACCCTCTGTAAGTATCTGAACACATTGGGAAGCTGAGTCAGCCCTCTGATCATATTGCCCAGGAAGGTATTCGATAGCTATAAGTTTACTGTTGCTTTCCAAATCTATCTTTTCATCACAAACACTGTCAACAGGAGGCTCTGAAAATATTATTCTTCTTGCTGCATCATACTCTTCATCAGATACACCTTCAACATCATAACGGTTTATTATTCTCACGGACTTTAACCCTTCAAGCTTAAGGTTCTTCTTTAGGTCCTTGTAAAGACCGTTTGCCTCTATGTCAAACCCTTTCTTCTTTTCAACAAAAATCCTTCTAACTATCCTGTTCATTTATATATCCCCCATTTAAATAACAATCTTAGGTCTCCAAGTTTTACACTATTATTATAATATGATATTATAAATAAGTAAAATTAATAATACTAATATGTTTTATAAGGATAACTTATGGATATAAACTTTGAGCTTTACAAAATTTTTTATCATGCCGCTAAATCCGAAAGCTTTTCATCAGCATCTGGGAAGCTTTTTATTTCCCAATCTGCTGTGAGCCAATCTGTTAAAAGCCTAGAAGGCAAGTTGGGAATTAAGCTGTTTGTCAGAAAAGGAAAACAGATGGTTCTGACCAGTGAGGGTAGCCTTTTATTGACTCATGTTGAACAGGCATACAATTTTATAAAAACTGCAGAGCACAAATTATTTGAAATACAGAATATGGATGCAGGAGAAATAAGAATAGGTGCCAGCGATACAGTTTGCCGCTATCACCTTGTACCTTATTTGGAGCAATTCAATACCCTTTACCCAAAAATTAAAATTCATGTTATAAACAGGACCTCCTCACAAATACTAAACCTTTTGAAAAATGGAATAGTGGATTTCGGCATTGTAACACTTCCAGTGGATTCTGATGATGTGGATGTCAGGGAATTTATGAGTGTTCAAGATATTTTTGTTGCATCGGATAAGTATTATGAGCTTATGGGAAAAAGCATCAGCTTTAAAGATTTGTCCCGCTATCCTCTTTTAATGCTGGAAAAAAACAGCTCTACAAGGCGTAATATGGATAGCTTCTTTAAGGAAGCAGGTGTATTCATAACCCCTGAAATCGAATTGGAAAGCGTCGACCTTCTTGTTGATTTCGCAAAAATCGGCTTTGGAATAGCCTGTGTACTAAAAGAAAGTGCTGCGGATTCCCTCAACAAAAATGAGCTTTTTGAGGTCTTAACAGAAGAAGATTTGCCTATAAGAAAGCTAGGCATTATTTCCATGAAATCGGTCCCGCTTTCAAAGGCTTCCTCAAAATTCATAGATTCTATACCTCACCTGTAAAATTGCCCTTAAACGGCCTTAATTCTTTACTTTTATGCCTTAATTATGCTATGATAATATTGTTTATTAAGGAACATCCAGTCACAAAGATGTTTCAATGCACATTTTATAAGGAGATGGTGCTATGTCCGAACAAATTAAACAAATCGCATTGCGAATCAGAGATTTAAGAGAAATATCAAAAGTTTCAGTAGAGGACCTGGCAGTTCAATTGAAAGTGCCCTTGGAGACATACAAGCAATACGAAAGCGGCACTTGTGACATTCCTGTTAGCTTCCTTTATGAAATTGCCAACAGGTTTAAAGTTGATCTTACTGCTATTTTAACAGGAGAAGACCCCAAACTTCATACTTACTCTCTTGTAAGAAAGGACAAAGGTATTGAGGTAAACCGCAGAAACGAATATAAGTATCAGCACCTTGCATATAATTTCCTCCACAAAAAAGCAGAACCATTCCTTGTCACGGTTGAGCCCGATTCCGAAGATTCGACCATTCAAAGCAATTCCCATCCTGGTCAGGAGTTTAATTATTGTTTGCAAGGTACTTTGAAAATAGTAATTGACGGTCATGAGATTATTTTAAATGAAGGAGATTCAATATTTTTTGATTCTTCTGCAAAGCATGGCATGAAAGCCCTAAATGGAAAAACCGCCAAGTTTTTGGCTATAATCTTGTAATTACATTGAGTTTAGGAGGTTTACAAATGTTATTGGAAAAATACCTTCCTCGCGTTGAGTTTGATTCTTACGAGGATTTCTTTGAAAATTTCAAAATAAATGTACCGGACAACTTTAACTTTGCTTATGATGTTGTCGACCATTATGCAGAAAAAACACCCGATAAGAGAGCTATGGTATGGTGTGATGAAAAAGGCGACTATGCTACATTTACATTTAAGCAGCTAAAGGAATACAGCGATAAGGCAGCTAATTTCCTTAAATCGGCAGGTGTTAAAAAGGGCGATCCCGTAATGCTCATTCTTAAAAGGCGTTACGAATTTTGGTTCTTGATACTTGCACTTCATAAGATTGGTGCTGTTTGCATTCCTGCAACGCATCTTTTAACAAAAAAGGATATAGCATACAGGAACAATGCTGCTGATATTAAAATGATAATTTGCGTTAATGAACCGGAAGTAATAAAACATGTTGAGGAGGCAGAGCCTGATTCACCTTCTCTCAAATTAAAGGCAATTGTGGGCGGCAGTCGTGACGGCTGGTTTGATTTTGTAAGCGAGCTTTCCAAAGCACCTGCCGAATTCACAAAACCTACAGGCAGCGATGCACCTACTAACGAAGATATTCTTTTATTATATTTTACATCAGGTACTACAGGAATGCCTAAGATGGTAAGGCATAATTATACATACCCGCTTGGCCACATCCTCACATCCAGGTACTGGCAAAACACTGTTGATGACGGCCTCCACCTTACTGTAGCCGATACCGGCTGGGCAAAGGCAGTATGGGGGAAAATATACGGCCAATGGCTTTCCGGAGCAGCAGTATTCGTATATGACTATGACAAGTTTGTTCCAAAAGAACTTCTAGAGGTTATTACCAAATACGGTGTTACCTCCTTTTGTGCTCCTCCGACAATCTACAGGTTTTTCATCAAGGAAGATTTGTCCAAATATGATTTCAGCAAGATGAAATATTGTGCAGTTGCCGGTGAACCCCTTAACCCTGAAGTGTATAATCAGTTTTATAATGCAACCGGACTTAAACTGATGGAAGGCTACGGTCAGACTGAGCTCACCGTTACTGTAGCTACATATCCCTGGATGGAGCCAAAGCCTGGGTCCATGGGCAAGCCCTCTCCAGGCTATGATATCGATATCATAAATGAAGACGGTAGCTCCTGTGAGGTCGGTGAAGAAGGTCAAATAATATTACGCACCGATAAAAGAAAACCAGTCGGAATGTTTGATGGATACTACAGGGACCCCGGCCTTACTTCCAAAGTTTGGCACGATGATATTTACTATACAGGGGACATGGCTTGGAGTGATGAAGACGGCTATCTTTGGTTCGTAGGCAGAGCTGATGATGTTATCAAAAGCTCCGGATACAGAATAGGCCCCTTTGAAGTTGAAAGTGCACTTTTAGAGCATCCGGCAGTTTTGGAATGTGCAATAACAGCAGTTCCTGATCCCGATAGAGGGCAGATTGTAAAGGCCACTGTTGTATTGACTAAGAACTATGAGCCTTCCGATGATCTGGTAATTGAGCTTCAGAACCATGTAAAGAAGGTTACTGCTCCATATAAATATCCTAGAATAATCGAATTTGTGAAAGAGCTCCCAAAAACAATAAGCGGCAAAATCCGCAGGGTAGAAATAAGAGATAACGATAAATAGCGTTGATTTTTATCATAAGGAATTGCGGTGCAAAATATTATATTTCCAGATAATAACAAAAGGGACCAAACAGGTCCCTCTTATTATTCCGGCAATATTAATTAGTCTCTACCAATCTGGTCAGCAACATGTTGCTTCTCTCAATGAATTTGGTCATCGCATCCGCACTAAGCTGCTTATGGCTCATCATTGCAAGATCATATATATGCTCACAGATAAGCTTTACTTCATCCTTACGCTCATCCTTGTCCTTAATGTTTATGACCTTTTTGATCAAATCATTGTTTTTGTTAAGAACCAGTGTTTCTTCATTTCCAAACATGTGGCTCATATCGAACCCACCGAATCTTGCCGACATCTCCTGCATTCTCCTTGAATGCTCATCTAGGAGAATCATTCCCGGTACACTGGCTGCTTTGAGGCTTTCCACCTTAAGCTTCAGCTTATCATTGCCAAGTGCGTCCTTAAACAGCCTTTCAAAGCTTTCCTGAAGCTCTTTGGATGCATTTTCATCAACATTTTCTTCCTTCTCCTTAAGGCTTTCCGAAAGATCGGAGTCAATTCTCAAAAACTTAACCTCGGTTTGCTTGGATTCTAAAAAGCTTATGAAATGGTTATCTATCATTGTTGATAAAATAACCGCTTCCATTGCGTTATCCTTAAATAGTTTGATATATTGGGCCTGCTGCCTCTCATCCGAAACATAGAAAATCTTGTTTTCGTGCTTCTCCTTATTGCGTTCTAAATACTCCTTCTGAGAAACATAATCGCCATTGGTTGTCTTATAAATTACAATATCCTTAACCCTGTCATAGAACTTACCTTCACGAATACATCCGTATTTTACAAATGGGTTTATATCATCCCAATACTTATTATAGTTTTCCCTGTCATTCTCATAAATTGATGTAAGCTTATCCGCCACCTTTTTATTTATATGAGTTGATATTTTATTTACATAACCGTCATTCTGCAGAAAACTTCTCGAAACATTAAGAGGCAGATCAGGACAATCCAGCACACCCTTTAAGAGCATAAGGAACTCAGGTATCACTTCTTTAATATTGTCCGCAACAAAAACCTGATTGTAATACAGCTTAATCTGCCCCTCCATTGTTTCAAACTCATGCTTTAATTTGGGGAAATACAAAATACCCTTAAGGTTAAACGGGTAATCCATATTCAAATGGATCCAGAACAGCGGCTCATTAAAGTCGTGGAACACCTTCCTGTAAAACTCTTTGTATTCCTCATCGGTACAATCCTTTGGGTTCTTGAGCCAAAGCGGGCTTGTATCGTTGATAGGTTTTAATTCTTTTTCTTCCTTATCCTTATCAGCTTCTTTCGCTTCTTCTGAAGGCTCTTCTATAGAATCAAAATACACTTCATATGGAAGGAATGAAAAATACTTTTCCAGAATTTCTCTAACCTTATAGCTTTCAAGAAACTCAAGGCTGTCTTCAGCCAGGAAAAGTGTTACTGTAGTTCCTCTTGAAGTTCTATCCGACTCGCCTATCTCATAATCAATACCGCCTGTGCTGACCCACCTTACAGCTTTTTCATCCTTCTTATAAGACAATGTATCAATCTGAACTTTATCAGATACCATGAAAGATGAATAAAAACCAAGTCCGAAGTGCCCTATTATCTGACCCTCATCGGTTTTGTCCTTGTATTTTTCCAAAAAGTCCTTGGCTCCTGAGAAAGCGATTTGGTTAATGTACTTACCAACCTCTTCAAATGTCATCCCGATACCATTGTCTATAATTTGCATTGTCTTGTCTTCTTTATTAATAACAACTTTTATTTGCCAATTGTCATCACCATCAAGATCAGCTTCACCTATTGCACTTAACTTTTTAAGCTTACTTATGGCATCTGAGGAGTTTGATACCAGTTCACGGACGAAAATGTCCTTTTCTGAATATAACCATTTCTTGATAATAGGAAAAATATTTTCCGTGTTAATTGATATACTTCCGCTCTCGTGCATCATATATATGCCTCCTTAACCATTATTTCTAATAATAAATATTACACTTACATCAGATTTTGTCAAGTATATTTTAGCACTCTTACATATAGAGTGCTAAAATATACTTGACAGTTTTATACACCCCCTTACTATCCTTTACAGTTATTGCAATTTGGCTACCTATAAAGTATTTCATATATTTTGTCGATATTATATTTAATATTACAACCTTGAACATCTCAGTAACCAACAATTTATCCAACAAAACCAATAATTGAAAAGGGGCTTTTTCTATGAGATTTATTAAAATTAATAAAATTACTCATTCTAATTTACTTCCAAAGTTTAAAGAAGTACTTTATAGAATTGCACGCTATTCAAGACATATTGGTATTCAAAAAAGACTTCTGGCATTTTTTATTCTATTATCCAGTGTGCCATTATTAAGTATCGGTATTCTCAGCTATACCAAATCCAGCTCAGCGGTTCAATCAAAGACAGAATCCTATTCCAGTGAAATAATGTCACAGTCTGCACGTAATATAAAAAATGTTTTATTTTTTATTGAATCGGGTTGTAACGAAATTATGAAAACTGTAGAATTCACAGAGACCATAAAGAAATATGACCAGGGCGGAATGCTTAATGGTGAAGCCTCTGAGATAATAAACCCAATCCTGAACAACAAATTCTCACCTACAGTAATAGAAGGCTGTGAAGGAGCAATATACATAACCAAAGGCCAGGTTCTAGGATCTTCTTCAAGCTATCAGACCGGCAGCGAATTTATAAGCATGATAAGCGATTTTGAATCTATTGCTAAAGATGCAAACGGAAAATATGTTTGGATGATGAAAAAGGGTGAACGAACTTTCCAGAATTATATTCTATCCATTGTTGAAGTATATCATGAATTGACAAATGAGCCTTTGGGCACTATTGTAGTTATGTTAAATGAGGCTTTCATAGGAACTATTTTTGATTCAACAAATATAGAAGGTTCTACCAATATCTTTGTGGTGGACAGTTCAGGAACTGTAATTTCAAGTAAAAATAAGAATACACTTAAAATAAATACTCAGTATTCCAATAAAAAATTTATTGATACTATCAAAAAAGCATTTGAAGTAAAAAACACTGATCCAGATCAAAATGGCAAAGCAAATAAGGGATATACTCACCTAATAGAAAACGGTGAAGAATTTTTGTTTTCATATTCCCAAGTCCCCGGTTTAAGTTGGTTTGCTGTTTCAACTATTCCCACATCATTCATACAAAGTGAGTCAATAACAATAAGATCAACTATTCTATATGTAAGCCTGATAATTTTTATCCTTGCAATTATTATTTCGATATTCATTGCCATTAGTATTTCCAATCCCCTGCATAAACTTGAAGGCCTCATGAAAAAGGCCAAGGACGGCAACCTTGATATATCTGTAAACGATACCTTCAATGATGAAATTTCCCACCTAAGCAATAACTTTAATGAGATGGTTGCAAATATAAGAGAGCTGGTTACAAAGGTTAACACCTCTTCAAACCAGGTTCTGTCAAGTGCCGAAAAACTTAGTGAAATGTCTTATTCTTACTACACATCATCTGAACAAATCGCAGTCAGCATG
The DNA here is from genome assembly GCF_036567765.1 of Pseudobacteroides sp. Lineage (NCBI taxonomy): Bacteria > Bacillati > Bacillota > Clostridia > Eubacteriales > Oscillospiraceae > Pseudobacteroides > Pseudobacteroides sp. Next base: position 22,210 of record NZ_DATCTU010000032.1, on the reverse strand, counting down.
GATGAGATTGCCAAAGGAACCTCTGATCAGGCTTCAAATAATTATAAATCTTTAGAATATATAACCCAATTGTCTGATGATATAAAAAAAGTAGATTGTGATATGAAAAATGTATCAGAAATCATACATGATACCAGATATTTAAGCCAAAATGCAATCCAATCGGTAAAATCCCTTAATGAAAAGTCTCTTCAGACCAGCAAGGTATCAGAAGATATAGTAAATCAAATAAATTCCTTTTATGCAGATATGAAAGAGATACAAAACATTGTAAAATTTATTGGTAATATCTCCGAAGAAACCAACCTCCTTTCATTAAATGCTGCCATAGAGGCAGCCCGTGCCGGAGAGGCTGGGAAAGGCTTTGCAGTGGTGGCTGATCAAGTTAAAAAACTTGCCAGCCAGACAAAAGACTCTTTGGCATCAATAAACAATTCGATACAAAATATACAAAAAAAGGCAGATTTAACTTTCACCTCCGCAAACAAAACACAGGAAATCGTGGGCGATCAATTGAGTGCTGTTAGTGACACAGACACTTCATTCAAAGCAATTTTTAATTCAATGGAAAAAATCATTAAGTATATGAATGAGTTTGAAGTTTCAGTGAATAAAATACTCGACTCCAGCACTAAAACACTTGAATCAATCAATAACATATCAACCGTATCACAGGAAACCGCTGCTACCGTGGAAGAAATAACTGCAACAACTCAGCAGCAGATAGAAGTCATAGGAGAAGTTTCATCTCAATCAAAACTTCTAAGAGAAATGGCAAAAGAACTTAATGATTCGATATCATCCTTCAAGATATAGCAATATTACACTCAATCCACATATATTAACAAAAAATGCAAAATAAATATGTTAATAAAATTGTGTTAATAAATATAGCCAAAGGCAGGCAAAACAGCCTTTGGCTATATTATCGGTAATCTTTACATAACCTATCAGGTGCTGATATTACACTAAAGTATTTTTATCTTAATCCGATAATTTATATAGGAAACTGTAAACTGCAGCCTTATGATATTAAATTGTCATAGTAGATATATTTCAGAGGAGACATATTTGAGGCACATTAATTAACTTGTCAAAATTAAAATGAAAGTTATACTATTTTCTTCTCTCTATTACAAACCAGAAATTTATTTAAATATTACAGAAATAACTACAGAAAAGGGGTATTCTTTATGAACATTATCAGGAAGTATCTTTTAAGCAGTAAAAAACCCATTTCGATGCTACTATCACAGTTCAAAAAATTACTGGATAAAGTCGCACAATATTCCAGGTATATACGTATACAAAAAAGGCTCCTGGTATTTTTTATTCTCCTGTCCAGTGTACCTTTGGTAAGTATTGGAATATTAAGCTACAGCAAGTCCAGCACTGCAGTTGAAACAAAAACCCAGTCATACTCCAGCGAAATCATGTCACAGTTCAGCCAGAATGTAAAAAACCTGTTATTCTTTATAGAGTCCAGCGGAAAAGAGCTTATGAGAAATGAAGAATTCATTGAGCTTCTGAATAAATACGATACGGGTGAACTTCCGGAAAATGAACTCAATTATTTAATCGATCCCATGGTGGTAGCAAAGTTCTCACCTTCGGTTATGGACGGCTGTGAAGGAGCAATGTATATAACGAAAGGGCGATATTTAGCCGGTGCCTCAGCATATCATGTAAGCATGGACTTTGAAAACGATGCAAAAGAATTTGAGTCTATAGCAGAACAGGCCAAAGGCAAATATGTTTGGATGATGAAAAAGGGAGCAAAAACCTCACAAAATTATGTGGTGGCAGTTGTCCAAATATTCAACGAGCTTACAAACAGTTCTTTAGGTAGTCTTGTTGTATTTCTAAATGAATCATATATCGGAAATATATATAAATCAATAAATATAGACGGTTCTAAGGAAATATTCCTGGTTGACACTTCAGGGACAATTATTTCCAGTAAAAATACTGATAGTATAAAGACAAATACAAAGTACAGTAATGAAAATCTTATTAACCATCTAAAAGGTCTGATGGATGAAAAAAAATCAGATGCTGCGAATGCTGCCTCTATAAAAAAAGGACACATTTATTTGAAGGATGATGGCACGAAATTTTTAAATACCTTTGCTCAGGTTCTCGACTCAAATTGGTTTGTTGTGGCAACTATACCTACATCCTTTATCCAAAGCGAATCAGATGCAATCAGGACAGCAATCTTTTATGTAGGTTTATTTATTTTCATACTTGCCATTATGATATCGGTACTCATAGCTCTAAGTATTTCAAGTCCCCTTAAAAAGCTCGAAGCTCTTATGCAAAAGGCAATGGAGGGAAACCTTAATATCTCTATTAATGATAATTTTAGAGATGAAATATCATACCTAAGCAACAACTTTAATAAAATGCTGGCAAATATAAGAAAGCTTGTTACAAACGTAAACACATCTTCAAACCAGGTTTTATCAAGTGCTGAAAAACTAAGCGAAATGTCCTATAATTACTATACTTCATCTGAGCAAATTGCAGTTAGTATGGATGAGATCGCTAAAGGTACTTCCGATCAGGCAACCAACAATTATAAATCTCTTGAGTATGTAACAACACTATCCAATGACATTAAAAAAGTAGGCTCCGATATGGAAACTGTATCTGAAATCATATACAGCACCAAACACTTGAGTCAAAATGCACTTGAATCTGTTAAGGATCTTAATGAAAAATCTATTCAAACAAGTAAGGTGTCGGAAGATATTGTAAGTCAAATAAACTCTTTCTATGCAGATATGAAGGAAATACAGAAGATAGTAAAATTCATAGGTAACATTGCAGAACAGACTAACCTATTATCATTAAATGCAGCTATAGAAGCCGCTCGTGCCGGAGAGGCGGGGAAAGGGTTTGCAGTTGTAGCAGAAGAAGTAAGAAAGCTTGCTGACAAAACTAATGAGTCATTATCATCAATAAATAATTCAATACAGAACATACAGTCAAAAGCAGACATGACATTCAATTCTGCAAACAAAACCCAGCAAATAGTAACCGAGCAGCTTCACGCAGTAAACAAGACCGATAATTCATTTAAGGCAATATTCAACTCAATGGAGAATATAAGCCAATATATGAAAGAGTTCGAAGTATCTGTCAATAAAATACTTGAATCAAGTTCCAAGACACTAGAATCAATAAACAATATCTCCTCAGTATCAGAAGAAACTGCAGCTACTGTAGAGGAAATAACAGCAACAACACAGCAGCAGATTGAGGGCATAGCAGAGGTCTCCTCACATTCAAAGCTCTTGAGTAAGATGGCACAGGAACTTAATGCTTCAATTTCATCCTTTAAAATTTAGCAATAAAGAAATTGCAGTGCAAAACATTCAGTAATCTTTCAGACATTAAAATAGCCTTCGGAGCATCTAAACTCTTTGAAGGCTATTTTTTTATTTTTACAAGGAGTTATTTTATCTGCCTTAATTTGCAGCGTTACTTATGCTTATCTGTGCACTTTCCTTACCCTCTGCGGACCACTTGCCGCATCTGTCGCCCCAGCTTGCTAAAACCGTGTCATTTGATATAATCTTTATAAGTTCACATACATTAGAGCAGTCATTGCATTCCATGCTTGCTACTGTAAATTCCTTCTTGGAGATATCAAATCCTCCGAAGTTGGTCTTATATTCCTTTTGGCACATTTTTTCTTTGGCCATCAATGCTGCACCATAGGCACCCATTACATCATAATATTGGGGTATTATAATCTTGGCATTTAATTCCTTTTCAAAGGCAGCTACTATCCCCTGATTGGCAGCAACTCCTCCTTGAAAAACAAAGGGCTCCAATAATTCTTTTCCCTTTGCCAGGTTATTTATATAATTCCTTACCAAGGCTTCACATAATCCGCATATTATATCCTCAACGCTATGTCCCGCTTGCTGCTTGTGTATCATATCAGACTCTGCAAATACGGCACATCTTCCAGCAATTCTAACGGGCGAACTTGAATTTAGTGCATGTTTTCCAAACTCCTCAATTGGAATATCCAGCCTTGCTGCCTGCCTATCTAGAAAGGATCCCGTTCCTGCAGCACAAACAGTATTCATGGCAAAATCGTATACAACACCATTTCTGACAAATATTATTTTTGAGTCCTGCCCACCGATTTCCAATATGGTCTTAACATTTGGGACCAACTTTAGTGCAGCTATGGCATGGGAGGTTATTTCATTTTTCACAATATCACAGCCGACTACAACACTGGCCAGATGCCTTCCGCTTCCGGTTGCACCTGCCCCCAGGATATTAACCGATTTTCCCAATGATTCATTTAGCATACTTATACCGGTTCTCATAGCTTTTATAGGTTGTCCGCCGGTTTTCAAATATAGCTTTTCAATAACAAAGCCATCATCGTCTATAACAACAAGGTTTGTACTTACCGAGCCTACATCAATTCCAAGATAACATCCCTTTTCCTTCAAATGCATCTATCTCCCTTCTTCTTTTCAGCAAATCTATAAATGCTTCAACTCGAGTCATATAGCCTGCTTCCCCAGTCATTTCATCAATTATCAACGACATTACCGGTATTTTAAAATCCCTTTCAATAGAGGGCAAGATGCTCTCCGATACAATCTCAGGCATACAACCAAGAGGAAATATCTGAACGACACCATCATAGCCATCCTTTGCAAATAAGACAGTATTACCTATGGTTTCCTGAGAATGTCCGCCTATCATCGTGCCTAAGTATGGTTTTGCGGCCTCCTTATACCTCTCGTCTCCTTTTAGATGTAAAGCCTTTTTAATCATATGATCAATAATCCAGCCGCTGACTGTAACAGGCCTTGTAACTTCTATTCCTTCATTTCCAAGCCTTGATTCTATATATAGATTTGAATAGGGATCGTTAGTTGTATATATCTCTCCGACAATTCCCACCCTTATTGGCTTCATTTCCTTGTCGGTTTGAATCTCCAGCAGCTTATTCCTGGCTTTATCAATATGTTTCTTAATGTTCCTTGAGCCCTTTATTTTTAGAATGCTATAAAGAAAGGACCTGTAAATTTTATCAGTCGCTCCCTTATGTATTTCCCTGGGCCGTATCTTAAAAGTCAGCCTTTCAAGTTCATCTACCTTTTTGGAAACTTCCACCGTATTTTTTACTGCTTTTAAAATCTTATATATGTTTAATCCGCCTGTTATTTCCCTTACATTATTTAACAGCTTGTTATAATCATTTCCCGGAATATCCAGAGTGATTACCTTCATATCCACTCCCATATCACTTAATATCTCCCTGTGCATCTCGCAATAGTATCCAAATCTGCAGGGACCGCATCCGCCTGTCATTAGTATTGAATCAGCACCCATTTCATATGCCTGTATAAAATTACCCAGGTTTATCTTAAGCGGGAGGCAAGCTAATTCAGGAGCAAGCTTGGTTCCTATTTCAAGTGCCTTTTTATTATTAAAGGGTGGAATTATACAATTTACACCAAGGTCGTCAAGCATAGCCTTAACCGGGATATATGTATTACCCATATGCGGAAATGTCAACTTCATTCTTATCCCTCCACCTTATCATATCAATAAATGCTTCCAATCTGGTATCAAGACCTGCTTGGCCTGAATGCTCATCGATTGTTACATATATAAACGGTATATCGGTATGCCTCCTTATCATTCTTTCCGCCAAATCCCCAATAAAAGAATCTATACCGCACCCGAATGACATTAGAAATATCATCCCTTTTATATCACTGCCCTCTATCATATGCATAACAGATCCTAATGCCTTTCTTCCAAAGTTCCAGAAGACCCTTTTATTAAGCTTTCTCGCATGAAGATTGATAACATCCTCGCCAATCATCTCTTGTGTTATTATGTTTACGCCGTTAGCCCTCAGTTTCTTAAATAGATTCATATTTATATAACTGTCATAGAGGTTGTATGGATGTCCTATGACGGCTATATTTATAATACCGCTGTCCTTTACTACGAATAGATTGCTCTTTCTGTTTTTATCATCTTCAGGCATAAACCCTTTTTTAATGTCTTCATTATAATCATTGAATTTATCCACTGCTTTTTTATATGCATTTTTTATAGCCTTTTCATCCTTAACTATGAAACTGCCTATTGTGATAATACTTTCAATGTCATTGCTATCTGCTTTTCTCCAGTTTATTTCTACATCAATTATTTCTGGAAGCCCTTTTACTGTACTTTTGACCATATCAGGCAGACCTCCGAACTTAGGGCATACATACTCCCCTTTGGAAATGCTGGTCAGCCTTGGAATAAACAGAATATCCACCTTATCTTTGATGCTTAATACATGTCCATGAAACAGTTTAACAGGTACACACGCTTCATCAACACATACCCTTACACCCTCATCTAAAATTTTTTTAGTCGTATTTGGGGAGGTAATAACCTCAGCACCTAGTTCTTCAAAAAATGTATTCCATAAGGGATACATTTGATAATAGAACAAACTCTTTGGAATACCCACTTTTATAGACATTGTCATAACACCTCGGTACATATTATTTACATATTGGTATTTTTTATACACCATAATTTCTTAGACATAAATAAAAGGCTGCTCTATTGAAATAATAGAACAACCTTTATCAATTATATTTATTTACTTACATAATATTTAGAACCTTAATGGTTTTCTTATGCTTTTCCGTTACATCCCAATACATTAACCAATTTGTGCTTAACAACTTCTTTAATAGCTGCTCTAGCTGGTCCTAAGTATTGTCTTGGGTCAAAGTGTGATGGATTTTCAGCAAAATACTTTCTGATTGTAGCTGTCATAGCAAGCCTTAAGTCTGAGTCGATGTTTATTTTACAAACAGCCATTGAAGCAGCTTTTCTGAGCATATCTTCAGGAACACCCTTTGCACCAGGCATGCTTCCTCCGAATTTGTTTATTATTTCAACATATTCAGGCATAACTGATGATGCACCGTGTAATACTATTGGGAAACCTGGAAGTCTCTTCTGGATTTCTTCAAGAATGTCAAATCTTAATTTAGCTTCGCCTTTGAATTTGAATGCACCGTGGCTTGTTCCTATAGCTATAGCTAATGAATCAACGCCTGTTCTCTTAACAAATTCTTCAACCTGATCAGGATCTGTGAAAGCAGCGTCTTTTTCAGATACATTAACTGCATCTTCGATACCTGCGAGTCTTCCCAATTCACCTTCAACAGTTACTCCCTTGTCATGAGCGTAATCAACAACCTGCTTGGTGAGTTTGATGTTTTCTTCGAATGAATGGTGTGATCCGTCGATCATAACTGATGAGAATCCGCCGTCGATACATGACTTACAAAGTTCAAATGTATCACCGTGGTCCAAATGCAATGCAATTGGAAGACCTGTTTCCTGGATAGCAGCTTCTACCAATTTAACAAGGTATGTATGGTTTGCATACTTTCTTGCTCCAGCTGATACCTGAAGTATCAAAGGTGCATTTTCTTCCTTTGCCGCTTCAGTAATACCCTGGATTATTTCCATATTGTTAACATTGAATGCACCGATTGCATAACCGCCTTCATAGGCTTTTTTAAACATTTCTGTAGTTGTAACTAATGACATTTTGTTCACTCCTTGTATTTTTATTATATTATAATAACTTATTTTTAAGGGATTAAACTTATTATAGGAATGTCTTATTCAAATGTCATTCCATTAATTAGTTTCCACTTAATTGTTAAGTTTTTGTCATTCCAAATCTAATTTTAACAGATTTATCTTCAAAATCAAGGGTTTATTTAAAATTAACGATAAAAATCACCTAATAAAAATTATTTCCCGAAGACATAATAAATATAGCAATTATAGAATTGCTTTTTAATCCTTCTTATGCTATATTTTAATGTGACCGTGCAATTAACTAATAAATTACATATATTTTAAGGAGGTACTCATAATGAGTGAATTGGTAGGTGCAGCTATATTCGGTCAGTCTGGCGGACCGACATCAGTTATAAACGCCAGTGCAGCAGGAGTTATTCAGGAAGCATTAAAGCAACCCTGTATTACTAAAGTATACGGTGCAGCTCACGGTATTAAAGGAATACTTGATGAGGTTTTTTATGATATGAGCCAGGAAGATCCTAAAGAATTGGATCTTTTAAGGACTACTCCATCTTCTGCTTTAGGATCAGTTCGTTACAAACTTAAGAGTGCAGATGAAGACGAAACAGATTACAAGAGACTTGTTGAAGTATTCAAGAAATACAACATTAAGTATTTCTTCTATAACGGCGGAAACGATTCAATGGATACATGCAACAAGGTCAGCAAATACATGCAGAAGGTTGGTTACGAGTGCAGAGTTATGGGTGTTCCCAAGACAATAGACAATGACCTCTTTGGAACTGACCACTGCCCAGGCTACGCTAGTGCTGCTAAATATATTGCAACATCTACAATGGAAGTATATCATGATGCAAGAGTTTACGACACTGGTATGATTACAGTTTTAGAAATAATGGGAAGAAACGCCGGATGGCTTACTGCTTCTGCAGCACTTGCAGCATACAAAGGTAATGGACCTGATCTTATATACCTCCCAGAAATTCCTTTCAGCATGGAACAATTCTTAGAAGATACCAACAAAGTATACAAGGAAACAGGAAAAGTTATAGTAGCCGTTTCAGAAGGTTGTAAGGATGCAAAAGGTACTTACGTGGCAGAAATGGGTGCCAACCTTGCAAAAGACTCCTTCGGACATGCTCAATTGGGCGGAACTGCATCAATTCTTGCAAATATTGTTAAAGAAAAGATTGCAAAGAAGGTTAGAGGAATTGAGTTCAGCCTTTTACAAAGAGCAGCTGCTCATGTTGCTTCATTGACAGACGTTAACGAAGCATATCTCGCAGGTCAAATGGCTGTTAAATATGCCGTTGAAGGCAAGACTGACTACATGGTTGCTTTCGAAAGAGAAGCAGGTCCTGTATACAAGTGCAACATAAAGCTTTTGAACCTTACAGATGTTGCAAACACTGAAAAGACTATTCCTAGAGAGTGGATAAACAAAGAAGGCAATGGATTAAATAAGGAATTCATAGATTATGCTCTTCCTTTGATCCAGGGAGAATCATGCCCTCCATTAGAAGATGGTCTTCCAAGATTCGCTAAGTTAAAGAAAGTTCTTGCTACAAAATAAGATATAAGCATTTTAAATAATAAAGAGGATGGTAAATTCAATAAACTTTACCATCCTCTTTATTATGAATTAATAACACTTTTCTGTAGATACCAAACTGTAAAACTATTTATAGGGTTATGTAATTTCAATACTATTATTATAAGTTATCAGTCAACTTTAGTTCCGCATTTTGAACAGAAAACATCATCCTTATCGATCTCATTGCTGCATCCCGGGCATTTTTTAAGATCTCTTACATCAATTATCTTGAGCTTCAATTCTTCGATGACTTTAATGGATTTTTCAATCTCTTCACAACTGGTCTCTACATCCGGGTCTATCCCCTGGCCTTCTTTGTATTTATCAAATATGGTGCTTCCTATATTGGCCATGAACCCCTGAATTTTGCTTTCTTCCGACTTGATGGCCATATTAAGCTTTGTTATTTGCACCATATTGCCTGATGCCTTTATAGCAACCTTACCAGCCCCTGTTATTTTCTTTCCTACGTTATTAATTAATGACATAAAAATACCGCCTTTCATATTTATTTTCTATTTATTTTATATTTTCTTTTTATATACTTATATTTTTTTGTACTTGTATATGTTATTTCTTTGGAGATTTATTAACTAACCTTCGTCTTTTAACACTCTTTTTTTTAGTTATGGAGTACCCAAAATACCCCAAAGACTTTTTCAGACTCCAGTACTCACCATGAGAATAGCATATAAGACCTGCTTTTTCAATACACAGCTTACCATCCTCGTTTAGAAGCTCTTCATCTACGTTCACAGCCACTATTTCTGCTATAAACATATCATGGGTACCTAGCTCCAATATATTTTTTACCACACACTCAATATTGACAGGACTTTCTTTTATCAGAGGTACATCAACTACCGAAGCTTTTACTGTGCTCAACTTAAGGTGTTCTAATTTGTTCATATCCCTGCCTGATTTTACTCCGCAAAAATCTGTTGCAAAGGCAAGTTTTTCTGTTGTAAGGTTAACCACAAACTGCCCCTTATCTTTTATAAGCCCATGTGAATACCTCTCCTTTCTAATGGATATGGACAGCATGGGCGGATTTGAATTAATTGTACCAGCCCATGCAATGGTAATAGCATTAGGTTTCCCGTCTTTATCGACACATGATACCAGTACGGCAGGTACAGGATTTAAAATTGTGGATGGTTTCCATAATTGTTTAGCCATTTTCTTTTCTCCATTTACAAATTAAATTAACAGGGCAATCATTACAGTCAGGATTTTTGGAAAAACAGTAGTGGCTTCCCACTCCATCTATCTGAGCATGATATTCATTAAACAATGCTGTATCGTGCTCAAGGTTATCCATAAAAAACTTCTGCATATCTTTATATTTTATATCTTCTTTAAAGTACCCAAGCCTTGAATAAATCCTTCTGGTATAGGCATCTACCACAAAAATGGGTTTATGTGCTGCATATAACACAATGCAATCTGCAGTTTCTTCACCAACCCCATATAATGATAGCAGCTCTCTTCTCAATTCCTTGATTTCTTTGCTTAAAAATCTTTCCAAATCCCCGTCATAATTATTTACTATATGAGAGCAAAACTCTTTGAGCTTTCTAGCCTTTTGCTTAAAAAACCTGGTGCACTTTATATGTTCCTCAAGCTTTTCATTTTCTATACCATTTATAGCTTGGATAGATAAAAGTTTTTGTCTTTTTAAATTGTCAATTGCAGTAGTTACATTCTTCCAAGAAACAAACTGGGTAAGTATTGCCCCTATAATCATTTCAAGCTTTGTATCTGCCGGCCACCAATGTCTCGGACCGTTTTTTTGGAGCATCATTCGGTAAATATCCAAGAGTTCTCTATTTATTGTATGATCCACTAAATTCCCTCCAAATTGTATAACGTCTCGTCTTTATTAAAATCATTGTTTTTCTTCATGGGAATTCTTATCCCAGGTGTTGTAATAGATGATCTGTTCAGGTTTCTTCCTAGTGGAATGCTTCGGTACATCACACGCATATCCTAATGGCGTGAACGCCACTACTCTTATATTTTCAGGTATATTTAGTACTCCTTTAACAACCTTTTCATCAAACCATCCGACTATGCATGTAGAAAGTCCTTCCTCCGTTGCTGAAAGCACTAGGTTTTCCATAGCTAAAGCACAGTCAAAGGTATAATACTCAATCCCATTCTTCACCCCGGATTCTTTAGGGTTTGCACAAACAACTATGACGTATGGAGCATCCATGCACGCCTGTGCAATAAGAGGCTGTCCCGCAGCCTTACCTATAAGATTTTTTTCCACCCTGCTATTTACTATAATAAACCTCCAGCACTGCTTATTTCCCCATGAAGGAGCTGTACAAGCAGCTTCAACAACCTTCTTGACAATTTCCAAATCTATTTTGTCTTTCTTATAGGCTCTTATACTGACTCTATTATTTATGGTGTCATAGATATTCATGCTTACCCCCTCCTTCTCACTACTCTTAAAAATATTCCTAATTTCTGTACGGACATACATTTATGCAAATTCCACAAACCGAACCCCTTCCGATATGCTTGAAATTCTTATTCATATAGGTAGAGCAGGCCTGTGCGTCCACTATATCACTTCGATCCATACCTATCTGCCACTCATTGCCGGTCAGTGCATAGGCCGGACAAGCTTTTACACACTTATTGCATTCACCGCATTGGCTTAAGATAGTGTCATTTGAGCACTCAACCTCTAGATCTGTCAATACAGTACCCAATCTAGCAGCAGGTCCATATTTACTGTGTATAAAAAGGCCATTCTTACCAATCCACCCCAGGCCTGACAGAACCGCACCTGTCTTATGGGGAAAAACTCCGCTATAAGGTACAGCCGCATCCGGAATAGATTGTGATGCAGGTACTGTATAAGCTTTATACCCTTTCTCCTGGAGAAATAACATTATTTTCAATGTAAGCTGATCTATAAAAAAATTAACCGACCTATAGTGACTAAAATAGGTAAAAGTCGGCTTATCGTCTATTTCATCTATAATGGCATCAGACAACCTGATTCCCACTGTAATGGCATATGGATATTTGGCAAGTTTAGGATCTACTGCGGCTCTTACGTCGGAAAATCCTACAAAAGTGGCACCAAGTTGTACAATATATCTTTCTAATTCTTCAGTTGTAATTTTCATAATATCCTTTCTATGTCAGCACTTTTCATTTATAATAGATAAATCGATTTTAATATAGTATAATAATTATCATAATATGAATAATACTAAAGCGTAAGAATGATGGACTTAAGTCATTATATAATATAATATCATATCAAATAATGTATGGAGGCATCAATGTATTTTGAAGAAAATCAAGAATTGGCAGAAAAAAAACTTATTTTGCTCTATGTTATAAATAAAATAAACATCCCGGTTAGCAATACTCAGATTACTAAAATAATTCTTGAAAACAGATTTATGAATTACTTCTATTCCCAGCAGTTTTTAATTGACTTGTGCAAGCAAAACCTATTACAGTCCGAAAGCACAGAAGGAAAGGTATATTATAAAACAACCGATAAAGGCAGAGAAATTCTAAACTATTTTATAAATCATATTCCCTTAGGGGTAAAAAACAGAATTGATGAAGCCTCATCAAGCATTAAAAAGAAGATTAAAAATGAAACTTCTGTAATTGCAGACTTTTCACCGGAGGATAATAATCAGTTTGTAGTAACATGTAAGATAAATGAAGACGATTTTTCGTTGATTAATTTAAATATAACCGTCGGAACAAAAAGCGATGCCCGCAAAATCTGTGATAACTGGCATGCATTCCCTCAGGAAATTTACTCGGAAATCATAGAAATACTTATGCAAAACAGAAATAAATAGTATAATAACGTAATATTAGGGCATTTTAAATACCCTAATATTTCACCTAAGAATATTGCAAGATAAATTCCATCAGATTTAATCTATATTTTGGGGCTTTTTCCCCCTGTTTCGCTAAAAAATATTTTTTTAATATCATTATCTATATCAATCTCTTTTTCTTCTGCAGCTTTGATTAAATTGATAAGTTCATACTTTGCAAACTCCAACCTCAGTTTGGCAATTTTATATTCGCCGTAGTCATCAATCCACTTGTTGAGAGTTGCTTCACAGCTTTCATAAACCTTGTACGCCTCTTCAATCCTATCAGTCAATGTATTTTCTTCTAAGTCACCATTTAACTCTTGTTCCTTGCAACTTTCAAACAACTCTTCACTCATAGCAATTCTCCCATCTTACATTATATTTTTAACTTTAGGATAATCCCTTCCTGAAAAAGCAGTAAATAATTACTTTTTCAGAATAGTTTATGTTAATTGAATGTATATGGTTCTGTATATATTTACTATTATGTTTTATGTTGTTTTTCCTGTTACTTTGTTAAAAGTACTGGTAATACTCCATTTGCCTATGGCAAGTCGATAACCTTATTCTTAGTAGATTCTTTATATAATACAAACTTTTTACCAATAACCTGTACAATTTCAGCTCCCGTAAGCCTTGCAGCCTCGTTACATAATTCCCTGGTGTCCTCCAGTGAATTTTTTAAAACTGACACCTTAACAAGCTCTCTTGCCTCTAATGCATCGTTGAACTGAGTAATCATATTGTCATTGAGGCCACCCTTTCCTATCTGAAAAATGGGTTCAACCTCATTTGCCAATGCCCTGAGAAAGCTTCTTTGTTTTCCTGTTAACATTCTTTGCACTCCTTAACCCTATTAAAGTCCATTATTTCCTAGATATTTTAAAAGGGATAGAAACTACATTCTATCCCCCACATTATTTATTTCGCAATTTGTACCTAACCCACCAAGCCAAGCATTTTATATAAATATTTTACATCATAACAATATGGCTTGTCTACATTAAAAAGTATTATTAATCTTACGATGGAAGATTAATAGGGAATTATCTCATATACTCAAATTCCCAGTCATGTACCTTTACAGTATCACCTTCGTTGACTCCAAGCTTTTCCAGTTCATCAACAACACCTTTTTTCTTTATGGCTCTTTGAAAATACTGGAGGGATTCATAGTTTTCAAAATTGGTTGATGCAACCAATTTCTTAATCCATTTACCTTCCACAATGAAAGTATTGTTTTCCCTTCTTACTTCAAAAGGCTTTTCTTCCTCAGCAGTATATACAACCTCCGTATCTGCTTCAGATATCAAAATGCTGTCAGGAATAGTCTTTAACATATCCGCTGCCGCATATATGAGTTCTTTAATTCCCTGGTTTGATGCAGCAGATATGGGAAATACCTTATACCCTAAAGGTTCTATAGCATCTCGAAACTTTTTAAGGTTGTCCTCAGAACCTGTCACATCCATTTTATTGGCTGCCACTATCTGAGGCCTCTCCGATAGCTGCTGATTATATTTTCTTAACTCTTCGTTTATTACCTTGAAGTCTTCAACAGGGTCCCTGTATTCTGAACCTGAGACATCAACAACATGAATAAGTAATTTGGTCCTTTCCACATGCTTTAAAAACTCATGACCAAGACCAGTTCCTTCATGGGCACCTTCAATAAGCCCAGGTATATCCGCAATTACAAAACTTTCAATACCTGGAATGCTTACAACACCTAGATTAGGTTCTATTGTAGTAAAGTGATAATCCGCAATCTTTGGCTTTGCAGCTGATACCACAGATAGAAGGGTAGATTTTCCAACATTAGGGAAGCCTAAAAGTCCCACATCCGCCAAGAGCTTTAATTCAAGCAATACCCATTTTTCATCTCCTGGGTCACCTGCCTTTGCAAAGCTGGGGATCTGCCTTGTAGGTGTAGCAAAGTGCTGGTTACCTTTGCCTCCTTTACCCCCCTTGGCAATAACCGCTGTCTGGCCTGGTTTGGTCAAATCAGCAATAATTCTGCCTGTTTCCGCATCCTTTACCACTGTACCCTGCGGCACCTTTACAATAAGGTCTTCAGCACTTCTGCCAGTGCAGTTGGCAGCCCCTCCATCCTGTCCGGAGTCTGCTTTATAATGCCTCTTGTACCTAAAATCAGCCAATGTCCTGCTGCCTTCATCAACTACAAAGACAACGTCACCGCCATTTCCTCCGTCACCACCGTCAGGGCCGCCCGAAGGCTTATATTTTTCTCTGTGGAAAGATACTACACCGTTTCCGCCGTCACCGGCTTTTATATATATCCGTGCACTGTCAATAAACATGGGTTTCAACTCCTATTACTGATCACAATAAAATAGTAATCAGTCTATTATTCCACAAAATATAATAAAAAATTACACCATACAAAATTGTAGTGTAGAATACACCATAATTTCCTAGACATAAATAAATCCCGGAATATCCGGGATTTTTAATTTAAATATTAAGCTTGAACTATACTTACCTGCTTCTTATCTTTGTTAAGTCTTCCGAACTTAACCTTTCCGTCTACTAGTGCATAGAGTGTATCATCACTACCGATTCCCACGTTTGTTCCCGGATAAATCTTAGTTCCTCTTTGCCTTACCAGAATATTTCCTGCAAGTACGAACTGACCGTCACCTCTCTTGACTCCAAGTCTTTTAGATTCACTGTCACGTCCGTTTCTGGAACTACCAACCCCTTTTTTATGGGCGAACAATTGTAAATTAACCCTAATCATCACTACACCTCCTCATCCAAAATCGATATATACCTTCTATAATCAGGTGTTTGTATCAATTGTTTAAATCCTACCACCATAGTATCAAGGATAACTTTAACGGCTTGTTTCTTTTCCGGGTCAATATTATAAGGCAATACACACTTCATGTATCCATCCTCTTCAACAAAGCCTTTTGAATCATCCTCATAAAGCACAATGCCCGCCAATTCTTCAAGGGCATTTACGCCCATATAAGCAATGACTGAAACAGCTGCACACACGATATCCTGTCCATGTTTACCTGCTCCCGCATGCCCTTTAATCGTATACTCCCGAACAAGACCTTCCTTATCCCTGACTATATGAATCTTAATCATAAGTACCTTTTCAGGCTAGCAACCTATTAGGCGTTGATCTTTTCGATCTGAACCTTTGTATACGGTTGTCTATGTCCTTGTTTCCTTCTATAACCTTTTTTAGGTTTATATTTGAAAATGATAATCTTCTTTTCTTTTCCATGTGATAAAACCTTACCACTTACAGTTGCATTAGCAACTATCGGACTTCCAAAGCTAACGCCACCTTCTTTTGATACGGCAAGAACCTTATCAAAGGTAACTACTGCACCTTCATCAGCAGTAAGCTTTTCTATGAAAACAACATCACCTTCCTGAACCTTATACTGTTTTCCACCAGTCTCTATAACAGCGTACATCGGAACACCTCCTTAATCCAAAACTCGCCGTTCCAGGCAGCAATCCTTAATAATTGCATTTAATGCCTATTCCGTGCGGCCACCAAGATATATTATCACATCAGTGAATTGATGTCAATCTCTTTTATCTTTATCTCTTCATGCTTAACTTCTTTTGATTCCTTTACTACAATCCTTTTATTGTACAGCTTCTCCATTCTTGAGAGCGTTTGTCCATCTGCCCCGGTTAGGATAGTTGCTACCGACGGATGTACCTCAACCTGTATAGCATTTGCTATGGTCTGGGTAAAATATCTGTTTATTTCTTTCTCAACATTTCTTGCAATGGACTCAGGTGACAATATCTTGCCGGTACCGTCGCAGTATGGGCAATCTGAATGCATAACCGAAGCAAGGCCCTGCCTTACCTTCTTTCTTGTCATCTCTATAAGACCCAAACCTGTCATTCCTACAACAGTTGTCTTGGTCCTGTCCCTTTTCAAAGACTGCTTCAATGTGTCCAAAACCTGCTGCTGATGCTGAGGCTCCCTCATATCTATGAAGTCAATTATTATAATACCCCCAATATCTCTGAGCCTTAGCTGCTTTGCAATTTCCTTTGCCGCCTCAAGATTTGTCTTAAGGACTGTATCTTCAAGATTGCTTCCGCCTACATATTTGCCAGTATTTACATCTATGACGGTCAGAGCCTCCGTTTGATCCAAAACAAGGTAACCGCCGCACTTCAGCCATATTTTTCGAGCAAGTGCTTTTGATATCTTAGGCTCAATCTGATAGTATTCAAAAAGGTCTATGCTCTTGCTGAAATACTCAACACGAAGCTTCAAAGCAGGAGAAACCATTTCAACAAGCTCCAATACCTTCGAATATTCCTGCCTGTCATTAATGATAAACTTATCTACATTCCATGTAAACAGATCCCTTACTGCCCTGTATATAAGGCTAATATCCTTATGAATACACCTGGGTGTAGGACCGCTTCTCTCCTTTTGCTTTATTTTTTCCCATAGCTTTATAAGAAAGTTGAGATCATTTGATAAATCTTCAGTGCTTTTGCTTTCATATGCCGTTCTTACAATAAGGCCCATTCCTTTAGGTTTGATTTTTTCCGCCATTCTCTTCAGGCGTACTCGCTCTTCCTCATTCTCAATCCTTCTGGAAATACCTATGTAATCCGCATTCGGAAGTAAAACCAGCTGCCTTCCAGGCAAAGTTATGTGTGTAGTCACCCTAGGTCCCTTTGTCCCAATAGGCTCCTTTGTTACCTGAACTGTTATTTCCTGTCCCGGTCTTAAAAGCTCATCAATATTATATCCCCTAAGTTCATGGTAGACATCGTCGTCTTCCTCAGTAAATTCTTTTTGGGAAACTGCATCCCCCACATATAGAAACGCATTTTTTTCATACCCTATATCAATAAAAGCTGCTTGCATACCAGGCAAAACACTGCTTACCTTACCCCTGTAAATATTGCCCACAAGCCTTTCCTGGTTAGGTCGCTCAATATATATCTCTACAAGCTCCTTATCTTCCAGAACTGCTACTCTGTTTTCCTCAAGTCCGATATCTACTATAATCTCGTTAACCACATTTCAACCTCCTTAAGCTTCAAGACAAGGCATCTTGACTCATAGGATCTAGTATCCTGCTTTCTCTCTCAATATAAAGCCCTGTTCTATGAACTTTTACAAGTTTTAACTCCAAATCCGACAACAAATTAAAAGCTGAAATCAATAAATCCGGTTTTAAATTAGACTTGCTTCCGGCACCTAGTTTTGCAGAAATGCAGAATAAATTCTTTACATCGTAGCTAAGAATTCCTGGTTCATATTTATAAAGCCCTTTAATGTAATCTACCATAAAGGGATTAGAAATCATTTTTTTACTTACCATACCGCCATTATCGTCATGGTTTTCCAGACCATCTAAAAATCTTATATCCAGACTATAAATCATTGGCCTGATATCAACATCCTTTTTACTCCTCTTACTCTCTTTACTTACAAATATACCATCCTTTGACATTATATTACCAACAACATCATTTATATAATCCATATCATGCTTTTTATTTGAAGCTACGAGGATTTCATAATCAGCTGCCGCAATAGTTGCCATAATATTTGATTTTGTTGTTTTATCCATAGCTTCGGTTATCTTTAATCCATCGGGTAAATTGCCATTATAAAGCTTGGAAAACTCAGATGGTTCTATAGGATTTAATAGCTCAAAATCTGCATACTCACTTTCACTTGTTACACCTACAGACAGAGGCAAACCAAACACCATATTAGGATGGGGGTTAAAGCCCTGGGAATATGAAATGGGAATGTTTCCTCTTCTTGCCGCTCTCTCAAAAAGCTTCATCATGTCAAGATGAGAGATATACTTTACCTCTTCCCCACGTATAAATTTGACCCTTATGCTATTCAACGCAGACTCCTCCCTCAAAAACAGCAACTCCACAGCCGGAACAGCCCGCCCTACAGTTGGCTGTCAGTTCCCCCGCTTTTGCCTTTTCCATTTCATTTATGAAAAAGTCTTTTGAAACACCGATATCAATGTGGTCCCATGGCAGTACTTCGTCGTAGTTTCTTTTCCTGTTTGCATAGAAAGCTAAATCAACTTCGCTTTCTATAAAGGCTTCCATCCATGCATTAAATTTGAAATGTTCACCCCATGCATCAAATTTGCAGCCTTTTTCCCATGCTTTTACCAATACCTTGCAGAGGCGTCTATCACCTCTTGCAAAAACAGCCTCTAGGAGACTTAGCTTGGAGTCATGCCAGTTATAGCTTATATGCTTATTTTTAATCTTACTTTTTAAAGCCTTCTGCTTCTCCGTAAAGGTTTCAATTGAATTCTGAGGCTCCCACTGAAATGGTGTAAAAGGCTTGGGAACAAACGAAGAGGTGCTTATTGTCACATTAAGCCCTTTCCCTCTCTTTTCCTTTGGTACGCTCATATATGCATCAACAACTTTGTTCCCGAGATCTGCTATACCCTCTACATCTTCCATTGTTTCGGTAGGCAATCCAATCATAAAATATAGCTTGACCCCATTCCATCCGCCGCTGAATGCCAATGTGGCAGACTTTATAAGATCCTCCTCGGTAACGCCTTTATTTATAACATCTCTAAGTCTCTGTGTCCCAGCTTCCGGTGCAAAGGTAAGTCCGCTTTTTCTAACTTTCTGTGCCTTTTCCATCAAATCCAGGGAAAAAGAATCTATTCTAAGGGATGGAAGTGACAAGTTAACCTTTCTTTTTTCCATCTCTTCAATAAGCTTATCCGTCAAGTCCGGCAAGTCGGTAAAATCACTTGTACTTAAGGAAGTAAGAGAGATTTCATTATATCCCGAACTATCTATCAATTTTTTTGCGGTATCCGAAAGCTTTTGTGTACTTCTCTCTCTTACAGGTCTATAAATGAAGCCTGCTTGGCAAAACCTGCAGCCTCTTATACACCCTCTGAAAAGCTCCAGCATAACCCTGTCATGAACTATATCAGTAAAAGGAACTATTATTTCCTCCGGGTAAAAAGTGTTATCCAAATCTTTTATTATCCTTTTCTTTATAACAGCCGGATAATCCTTTTTTTTAGGTACAATCTTTTCTAAGGTACCGTCTTCTTTATATTTAACATCGTAAAGTGAAGGTACATAAACCCCTTCAATATTAGATATCTTCTCTAGGAAATCTTCTCTTGAAGTATTCTGGTCCTTCCATAATGCATATATATCAAGCACATCCGGCAAAACCTCTTCGCCCTCTCCTATAATAAAAAAGTCGATAAATTCAGCTAAAGGCTCGGGGTTGTAAGCACATGGCCCTCCTGCACATACAAAGGGATGGTCTTTGGTTCTTTCACTGCTCATTAAAGGTATGTCGGATAGATCAAGTGCATTAAGTATATTTGTGTAACTCATCTCGTATTGCAGTGTAAAACCCAATATATCAAAATCTTTAACAGGGCTCTTTGTTTCCAATGCAAATAGAGGGATACTTTTTTCCCTCATCCTGGATTCCATGTCTACCCATGGAACAAAAACCCTTTCACAATATGAATCATTTCTTTTATTTATAAGATGATACAAAATTTTCATTCCCAAATGGGACATCCCTACTTCGTAAACATCGGGGAAACAAAACGCAAAACGTATTTTAATGTCCGATATATCTTTATTTACACTGTTCCATTCGTTGCCTGTATATCTCGAAGGCTTTTCAACGCTTAATAGTATTTCATCACTTATTTTATTTATCATATAATATTCTCCCATTACTTATAATACCCAATATCATGATTTTTAGCAACATAAACTTGCTTAAAGCCAAGCAATGGCATATATTTTCGGCATTTTTTTGATTAATAGGTATTTTATGTAATTAAGCATATAATATTGATTCATGTAGAATATTTATGGCCATAAATAACGGCAAGCTTAATAGCCTCCTCCATGCTTACCGAACTTGCCACCCCCTTACCCGCAATATCAAATGCGGTTCCGTGATCAACAGAAGTCCTTAAAAAAGGGAGCCCGATAGTCAGCGAAATGGTCCTTTCAAAATCAACCATCTTTGTGGCTATATGTCCCTGATCATGGTATAGGGATAGCACAGAATCATATTTTCCTTTAAGAGCAAGATAATATACCGAGTCTGCAGCTATAGGCCCGTCTACATCTATGCCCCTTGCCCTTAAAAGGTCAACTGTCGGCTCTATCTCTCTTATTTCTTCATCACCGAAAAGACCATGTTCACCGCTATGAGGATTTAGCCCTGCAATGGCAATTTTTCTTCTGTCTACCCCAAGCATTCTTAATGCATTTTCCAATCTTGTTACATAATCAATGATTCTATCACTGGTAACCAAATCACAGGCTTTTTTTAGCGATACATGCCTCGATAGAAAAAATACCCTGAGGTTGCCTACCTGAAACATTGTAAGAGGATCAGCCGTTCCAGTAAGACCTGCTAGCATTTCAGTGTGACCTATAAAATCTATCTTCGCAGCTTTTATTGCTTCTTTGTTTATAGGGGCTGTAGCAATAGCTCCGATGCTTTTTGATTTAGCTAGTTCAACAGCTTTTTCTATGGCTTTGTATGAAGCTCTGCCTGCTTCACCACTAATATGACCGAGCTTTATCTCACTGATATTTATACCCGGGATATCCACAACATCGATAGCCCCATGGCAATATTTCCCTTCCTCTGCAACTTCTACTACATTCATCTTTAATCCTGTATTAACAATTTGATCAGCCTTTTCCAGAATTGCAGCATTTCCTATGACCAACGGTTTACATTTGGAATACAGTTCATTATTCTTTAATGCCTTTAAAATTATTTCAGGGCCTATACCAGCAGGGTCCCCCATTGTGATACCTATAACAGGTCTATCCATAAACACGCTCTCCTTTATATATTCCACCCAAATTTATTTTCAAATCGCCTTACTGTTTCTTCTTATTATTTACATATTAGCAATTTATGTAACGTTATTGCAATATTTTCTTTTTACCATTAAAATTTTCTTGAGATTTTTTTTTATATAATTTATAATATATAGTGTTCTCATTGATCGGGGTGTGGCTCAGGTGGTAGAGCGCTTGGTTCGGGACCAAGAAGCCGGAGGTTCGAGTCCTCTCACTCCGACTATAGTAA